>JAKAVI010000051.1:0-3741 GCA_021817355.1 Pseudomonadota bacterium
CCAACGATTGCACCCACGGTCCGTATCATGGGCGATGAGCGCAGCATAGGCCGATCCAAGATGCAGAAAGCCGGTTGGAGAGGGTGCAAAGCGTGTCACAAGCATGGCGCGATCCTAAAGGCTCGGGCCCCCGTGCGTCACCTGGCAGCAGGGCGGCAAAGGCGGGCGCCGCCCTTCAAGCGGTCACAGGTGTCGCAGCATCGTCATCGCGAATCGGCTAGACTGTGCAGCGCTTGGCTTTGTGCCTGCTTGTGCGTAAGGTTTCGCGTTTGGGCGAAGGAGACCACGTCTTCAACAGGAGCGTCGTGTGCTAGCGAGCGAGCGTATGCCGGATAATTGTCCGGCGCTGGTACTTAACGCGGATCATCGCCCGCTCAGCTATTTTCCGCTGTCGCTGTGGTCGTGGCAGGACGCCATCAAGGCGGTGTGTCTGGATCGCGTCAATATCCTGGCCGAGTATGAACGTGCCGTACACTCTCCCAGCTTCACCATGAAATTGCCTTCGGTGGTGTCGCTCAAGACCTATGTCAAGCCGGCCCGCCATCCGGCCTTCACCCGTTTCAACGTGTTTTTGCGCGACCGCTTTCAATGTCAGTATTGTGGTGACCATGAGGATTTGACCTTTGACCACGTCGTACCGCGCAGTCTTGGTGGACGCACCACCTGGGAAAACGTCGTAACTGCCTGTGCGCCATGCAATCTGAAAAAAGGCGGGCGCACGCCCCGGCAAGCCTACATGATGCCGCGCAACTGGCCGCACCAGCCCAATGTCAACGAACTGCGCAATAATGGGCGCCGTTTCCCGCCCAACTTCCTGCACGAAAGCTGGGTCGACTATCTTTATTGGGACAGCGAACTCGAACCCTAGCCGGCCTCCTGGTGACGCACGTTGAGACGAACGCGCTATCAGCCGACCCAGCGTTACAGGCGCTCGGACAGTGCGATCGCAAGCCGGCAGCCGGCGGTGATGGCAGCGCGTACGACATCATAAAAGGGCGCCCTTTCAGCGCCCTGGGCGAGGGCCTCGGCACGATGGGAGATTTCGTCGGCGCGAAACTTTGCAACCACCTCGCGAACCTCCCCATCTTCGAGACGGTCCAGCTGGCGCCCATAATGACCATCAATGACGTCTTCGACCGCCGCCGTGCACGCCATGGCGGCCTCGGTGCCCAGCAGCGCAGTGCTGGCTCCCAACGCATAGCCGGCAACCCACCACAGGGGACGAAGCAGGGTCGGACGCACACCGTGACGCGGCAGAAGCTCCTCGAAGCGGGCCAAATGTTCCTTCTCGCCCTCGGCCATCCTGCGGATGGCGGCAAGCGGCCTTGCGGCGGTGCGCCGCGCGGCGAGGACATCAATCTGTCCCTGATAGATGCGGACCGCACCGTACTCACCGGCATGATCAACGCGCAGGATGGACTTTAGATCGGCGCTGGCCGTTCTGCCCGGGGCCGCAGGTCGGGGTTTGCGTGCCATCACTGCCCTCTTTGTTTCGTGCCAAGGGCCCAAGCCCCGAGGCCCGCCGCAGCCAACGAAATCAGGGCATTGTAGCCAGCCAGCGAAATGCCGAAGAGCCGCCAGGCGGCGACATCGCAGAGCGGGCCACCGGCGTTGAGGTCGAGCGCTCCGCCACTGTAACGAAAGGCGTTGCCGGTACAGGCGGCAGGGCCCGCCCACCAGTGCCACTCGACGCCGGCATGATAGACTGAGATCCCCCCCGAGGCCGCCACGAGGACCAGCGTCAGCACAGCAACGCCTGGCCCCAGCCGCGTGGACAAATAGCCGCGCCATACCGCAGCCCCCCCTCCCAGGCCTACAAGGATCGCCAGATAGTGGGGCCAGCGCTCCCACATACACAGGTCGCAGGGCTTAAAGCCCCAGCCATATTCAAAAATCAGCGCCCCCGTGATCAGCGCGAGGGATACCCCTCCCAGCATCATGGCAATGCGTTCGGGTCGCAGCAAAGACTCTCTCATGTGGCAAACACCATGGTATCGTCCGCAAAAGCCTTGAATTCCAGGGCATTCCCGGACGGGTCGAGGAAAAACATCGTTGCCTGCTCGCCCGGCTGACCGGCAAAGCGCAGGTGCGGCGCAATCACAAATTTCACCCCCCGGTCCTTGAGGCGGGCCGCCAGCTCCCGCCACTCAGGCAGCTCCAGAATGACCCCAAAATGACGCACCGGCACGGCGTCGCCGTCGACCAAATTTTTGGCTTGGGTTGGCGCTTCATCCCGGCTTAAATGCGCGACGATCTGGTGCCCGAAGAAGTTGAAGTCGACCCATTCGGGCGAGGATCGGCCCTCTGTGCAACCTAGCAAATCCTTGTAAAACGCGCGCGCTTCAGCGAGGTCGCGAACCGGGAAGGCGAGGTGAAAACGGGGGCAGTGCTGCATGTGTTACAGCTTTCGGTGAGGCGGGGTGAGAGAACCAAGCTTTGCCAGCAAAGGGAAGCCCTTTTCGGGCCGCAGACCGTATGCCCAAAGCAGAGCCGCGAGACCGCGTCGCACCGACGCAACGCAAACTCCTCAAAATCGGCGGCGCGCCCGTGCCGGTGACGCTGAAGCTCAATCCGCGCGCGCGCCAGCTGATCGTCCGGGTGCAGCCGACCACAGGCGAAGTTGTGGTGGTGGCGCCCTCACGGCGCGCTCTCGCCCACGCCATGGAGTTCGCCCGCAAACAGTCGCACTGGATCGCCCAGCGCCTTGAACATGTCCCCGAGCCGATTCCGATCGGTCTTGGCCGGCGCATTCTTTACCGCGGCGAGGAACATGTCATCCGCTATGGTGACCATGGCCAGCGACCAGTGTGGATCGAACGCACCAATGATGGAGAGCGCATCATCCGGGTGCGTGGCCGCAGCGAACACGCAGCCCGCCGCGTGCTCGATTTCTTCAAGCGCGAAGCCCGCCGCCAGCTCGATGCGCGCGCCATGCACTATGCGCATCTGCTGGGGGTGCGGCCGGCCCGCATCACCGTTCGCGATACCTCGAGCCGCTGGGGGTCCTGCTCGTCGACGCGCAATCTGTCGTTTTCCTGGCGGCTCATTCTGGCCCCTCCCTTTGTACTCGAATATGTGGTCGCCCATGAAGTTGCGCATCTGAAGGAAATGAACCATGGCCGCCGCTTCTGGACACTGGTCGAAAGCCTTGTGGGTGACAGCACCCGGGCGCAGGCCTGGCTCAACGACAATGGCACACTGCTGCACCGCTATGCGCCGCGCATGATCATCGAAGACGGACTGGTGCGATGACAGGTCCCTATATTTTCGTCGGTAAAAAATATGTCGCGCTGTCACAAATTCACAGTGCCGAACCGGGCCCTCTTGGCTACACCCTCAACGGCGAGAGCGCCGTCCTCGACAAGGACAATGTCGAGTTCGACGCAGTGCTGCTGTCGATCATACCAGCCCAGGATGGATGGGAATGCATCAGTGCCTTTGCCAGGGATGATGGCGAGCTTGTCGCCGTCATTGAACCGGTGATCGCATTTGGCCTGAATGTGTTTGGGGCGACGGTTCCGGTTACACCGGGTGCGCCCAGCGGGGTCAGCGGCGATTATGTGCTGCGCAAGGCCGGGCAAAAGCCGGTTTACGGTACGGACGGATCCTGGCCCGGTGGACTTGAGGACTGGCTGGAGAGCCTCAGCGAGAGTGAGGCCTAGCCCGCCGGAACTCAGGGGAATCGGGTGAAAAATTCATGCTGCGATGAGACTTGCGAGGTATTCATCGTCCCAACCGGCG
>JAKAVI010000051.1:3751-6794 GCA_021817355.1 Pseudomonadota bacterium
ACCCGATCGCCCTGCGCCGGAACTCCACCGGGCTTGTCATTCACGCCTTGCCAGCGTATATCTCAGCCATCCCGGACAACAGAGCATCGTTGTCGTGGCGGTCCATACCGGATCGCCGCGGGAAAACACTATGTCTGGAAGAGCATCCCATTAGAACGGCAATGGCACAGCTTCAAGATCTCCTCGAGCCGGTGGTGGAAGCCGCCGGCTTCAGGCTTGTGCGCCTGCGCCTCATCGCTGGCAAGACCAAGACCTTGCAGGTGATGGCCGAGCGCGCAGATGGCACTATGAACATTGACGATTGTACCACGCTGAGCCGGGCACTTTCGGCATTTCTGGACGAAGACGATCCGATCGACGGGGAGTACGATCTTGAGGTGTCATCACCGGGCATCGATCGGCCCCTGACGCGGATTACCGATTTTGCGCGTTGGGCAGGCCATGAAGCCCGAGTGGAACTGGCCACGCAGGATGTGGCGGGACGCAAGCGCTATCGCGGGACACTTTTGGGCCTCGACGGAAACAACGTGACGCTCGAGGTGCAAGGAGCGCGGATCGCCATTGCGTTCGCAGCCATTGCCGATGCCAAGCTGGTACTGACCGACCGGCTGATCGAAGAAGATTTGAAGGCGCGAGAGCGCAGCAAGACGCTGAACACATAAGGAGAAAACCATGGCAGCTGTGGCCGCCAATCGCACCGAACTGCTGCAAATCGCCGATGCGGTTGCGCGCGACAAGTCGATCGACAAGATGGTCGTGCTGCACGCCATGGAAGAGGCCATGCAGCGCGCCGCCAAGGCGCGCTATGGCAGCGAGAACGAGATCCGGGTGGAGATCGACCCCAAGACGGGCGAAACCCATGTCTCGCGCTATCTGCACGTGGTCGAACAGGTCGACAATGACAAGACCGAAATCAGCCTCGTCGACGCCCAGTCGCGCAATCCCTCGGCAATGGTTGGCGATATCATCGCCGAAACCCTGCCGCCGGTCGATTTCAGCCGCATTGCTGCGCAGGCCGCCAAACAGGTGATCGTGCAGAAGGTCCGCGATGCGGAGCGCGAGCGCCAGCATGAAGAGTACAAGGATCGCATCGGCGAGATCGTTCATGGTATCGTCAAGCGCGTCGAATTTGGTTCGGTTGTGGTCGACCTGGGCAAGGCCGAGGGCGTTGTGCGCCGCGATGAGATGATCCCGCGTGAAACCTTCCGCACCGGCGACCGGATTCGTGCCTACATCTACGATGTACGCCGCGAAACCCGGGGGCCACAGATCTTCCTGTCACGCAGCCATCCGCAGTTCATGGTGCGGCTGTTTGCACAGGAAGTGCCCGAAATCTATGATGGCATCATCGAGATCCGCGCAGTGGCGCGCGATCCAGGCTCACGCGCCAAGATTGCCGTCATTTCCAAAGATTCAAGCATCGATCCGGTTGGTGCCTGTGTCGGCATGCGCGGGGTGCGCGTGCAGGCAGTGGTGCAGGAATTGCAGGGCGAGCGCATCGACATCATCCCCTGGTCGGCAGATCCGGCCACTTTCATCGTCAACGCCCTCGCCCCAGCCGAAGTCACCAAGGTGGTGCTCGACGAGGATACGCGGCGGGTGGAAGTCGTGGTTCCAGATGAGCAATTGTCGCTGGCCATCGGGCGCCGGGGACAGAATGTGCGCCTCGCCTCACAGCTCACCGGCTGGCAGATCGACATTCTGACCGAGGCCGAGGAATCCGAACGCCGCCAGAAGGAATTTGCCGAACGCTCTGCCTTGTTCATGGAGGCGCTCGACGTCGATGAGATGGTGGCCCAGCTGCTTGCCTCTGAAGGCTTTGCCGATATCGAAGACGTTGCCTATGTGCCGCTGCAGGAACTTGCCGCAGTTGAGGGCTTTGACGAGGAGACAGCCGAAGAGTTGCAGACGCGCGCCATCGAATATCTGGAAGCGCGCAACAAGGAGCTGGACGACAAGCGCCGCGCCCTCGGCGTGGAAGACGCCGTGCTGGAAGTCGAGGGTGTCACCCCGGCCATGGCGGTTGCGCTCGGCGAGCATGATGTCAAGACCTTGGAAGACCTCGCCGGTTGTGCCAATGACGAACTGCTCGGCTATTATGAGCAGGGCAAGGACAAGGAACGGGTCAAGATCGAAGGTGCCCTTGAGAGTTTTGATCTGACCCCGGAAGAGGCTAATGGCATCATCATGAAGGCCCGCGTGGCGGCAGGCTGGATTGACCACTGGCCCGAGCCCTCCGCCGAAGCAACCGAGACAGACGAGGAGGCAGAAGCGTAAGGCGTGAGGCATGAACAGCAGCACAGGCAGGACACGCAGGACGGGCACGCGCGGCGCTGCATCGTGACCGGAGACGTGCGCCCTGACAGCGAGCTGATCCGCTTCGTCGCCGCGCCCAATGATGAGGTGGTACCTGATCTTGCCGCCAAACTGCCGGGCCGGGGCATGTGGGTGAGCGCTGAACGTGCCTGTCTTGAGCGGGCGGCGGCGCGGAACCATTTCGCGCGGGCGGCCAAGCGGGCACTCACGGTTTCGTCCCAGCTTGCCGACCACGTCGCAGCTCTGCTCCTGCGCCGTCTTGGCGATGACCTCGGACTGGCGCGCAAGGCCGGCAGCCTCACGCTCGGCTTCGACAAGATCGCCAAGTCCTTCGCCGGCCGGCGCCCTCCGGTGCTTCTGATCGAGGCCTCAGATGGCGCCGAAGACGGCCGGCGCAAGCTTATGGCGCTGGCCCGGGCCCACAGCCTTAACCTCAAGCTGCTGGATTGTCTCAATTCTCAAGAATTGAGCTTGGCCTTAGGGCGCGAAAATGTGGTACATGCGGCGCTCCCATCCGGGCAGCTTGCAGACAGGATCGCGATCAATGCGCGGCGTCTTGCCGCCGTCCGGGCGCCGGAACAGGCGCCGAACAGACCAATGGAACGCAAGGCCGGTCCGATGCCGGCCTCTGAAAGGTACGAATGAGCGAGACGAATGACACCACGCGGCGCGGCAAAACCCTGTCGCTGAAGAAGACGGAAACCTCGACCGTCAAGCAAAGCTTCAG
>JAKAVI010000386.1 GCA_021817355.1 Pseudomonadota bacterium
AAAAGCCAGAAGCCCCGCCTCGTGGTAGCAGCGTACGCAACCAGTTGCCGGAACACTCGTGCGCGCGCTGGTGACGCCATGCCGATATCAATGCAACCCAAGAGGGAGCAGCCCCGGCGGCAAGTCCTGATAGCAAACCGGCCGCAGATACCGATCGATTGCAAGGGTGCCTACCGACGTGCTCCGACCGTCAGAGGTGGCCGGGAAGGGGCCGCCATGAACCATGGCGTGCGCCACTTCGACCCCCGTGGGCCAGCCATTGGCGAGGATGCGGCCTGCCTTGCGCTCAAGGACGGGGAGCAGATCGCGGGCGAGCGCATGATCTGCCTCATCGAGTTGCAACGTGGCTGTGAGCTGACCTTCGAGCGCTTCCAGTACAGCGTGCAATTGCTGCCGACTGGTGCAGCGTACAAGTACCGAAGAAGGCCCAAACACTTCCTGTGCCAGCCTCGGCGAAGCGAGGAAATCAGCGGCAGTCACCGAGAACAGAAACGCCTGGCCACAATTGGGATCCTCGCTCTTCGCTCCCGCGCCGACCGCCTTGGTATGGGGATCGCTCTGCAAACGTGCGACGCCTGAGGTGTAATTGGCAAAGATGCCGGGCGTCAGCATGGGTGCGGCCGTTGTCTTAGGTAGCCCCTCGGCGCTAGCACGAATGAAGCGCTCCAGGGCCGGGCTTTCCAGGGCAATGAGCAGGCCGGGATTGGTGCAGAATTGACCGACCCCCATTGTCAGCGAATTGAGAAAGGCGGCGGCGAGGACTTCGGCACGCTGCTCCAGGGCGTGAGGTAACAGGATGACGGGGTTGATGCTGCTCATTTCCGCGTAGACCGGGATCGGTTCGGCACGGCGTGCGGCGATTTCCATCAGCGCCAGACCACCCTGGCGCGACCCGGTGAAACCAACTGCCTTGATATGTGGATTGGCGACGAGGGCCGCTCCCAGCGCATTGCCCGGCCCTGCGACCATGGAAAATACGCCCTCCGGAAGGGCGCAGGCTTTGATTGCCGCAATGATAGCGGTCGCAACCAGCTCGCTGGTTCCTGGATGAGCCGGATGAGCCTTGACGACGACGGGACATCCTGCTGCCAGCGCTGCGGCGGTGTCGCCGCCGGCCACTGAAAACGCGAAGGGAAAATTGCTGGCTCCGAAAACAGCTACCGGACCAAGCGGGATCTTGCGCAGCCGCAGCTCTGGCCTGGGCAGGGGCTTGCGGTCCGGCTGCGCAGGATCAATGCGCAGGCCCTGCCAGCGACCGTCCCGTAGTTCGCTCGCAAACAGTCTGAGCTGGTTTGCGGTGCGTGTGATTTCACCCGTCAGACGCGGCGCAGGCAGTGCTGTCTCGCACTGGGCTCGTGCAATCGCGACGTCTCCGAGAGCGACGATATTATCGGCAATAGCTTCCAGGAAGTGAGCTCGTTGGTCGCTGCTGGTCGCCCGATAAGTGTCAAAGACAGAGCCGGCCAGCGCACAGGCCTGTGCAACATCATTTTCACTTGATACGCTAAAGCCCGGTTCGATTTTTTCCGCTGTCGCCGGATTGATCGCATAGAACCTATCGGCAGATTGTACCTGCCTGCTGCCGATGAAGAATGCGCCGGTGATCTGCGCTGCCATGGAACACTCCTGACTCAAATAGACCATCCTGTCCCAGGGGGTGTGCCGCGAAGGGACGATTGGTGGCTTAGCTACTACACAGCCGGCGCGGCGCATGCAAACAAGACCTCGTGTCAGACTGATCCTAGGGTGCAGTACCCCGGGGCCGGGTATCCACGTCAGTCAGTCAGCCAGTGCCGATGTTGGTCCAGTTGGAAGCACCAGTCGGCGCGTGTCGGCATCTCACGTAGGATCCAGCGGGTCAACCGCTCATAATGCGCGATGAAGCGGACCAGTTGCGTATCAGAAAGTCCTAGTCCCGTCAGCGCATGAAGCGCCTCTTCCTGCTCCTTGCGCCACGAGAACACGACCTCAAAGTTTGGGGCCTTGAGCAGGGCCAGCGCATCGAGCGATGCAAACAGGGCCTGGTAGGGTCCGGCCAGTTGCGTCTGGACAAAATTGCGCCATATCCCGTTTTTGTCTTCTTCGGCCTCCAGGCGGTTTACCGGCGTTTCAAGACCGGCCCCTGACTGTGGACAGGCGCCAACGCACCAGCCCTCAAATAAGACGACGTCAACGGGGGTCTGGATGCGCGTCCACTCGCCTGTGCGGGTGTCCGCAGCCTTGTCGAAGTGTGGAAGGTCGCAGATACCGGGCTGCATAAGCTGCTTCAGGCATTCAGCCAGCATGTCGGTGTCGTGGGTTCCCGGAACCCCGCGCGTGAGCAAAAGTGGATGGATATGGCTGGAGAGTTGAAGCCGCGTCTCGCGTGGTAGATAAAAATCATCCAGCGCCACAGTCGCGGCGCGCACACCCTGTCTTGCGAGTTCCTGAATAGTTGCTTTAGCGAGGGTACTCTTGCCGGAGCCCTGCGCACCGCATAGTCCCACAATAATCGGCCGCCCCATGCCGCGCCACAAGGTACAGATTTGTGTCACGAAGCTCCGCGTCAGATCCTGCATTGATAAAGGTGGTTTGTGCATCAGCTTTTCCGGTATGCGTCGGCTGCAGCGTTACAGGCGACAAAGACTGTCAGGCCCCGCTCCCAAGAGGGGGACAACGCCTTACTCCAGAGCGGCAGGCACAGCTAGGCTCCTTCTGGGGCAGGACGCGAGCGCAAATGCCTGACTCAGCCGTCGCATTAGGGGAAAATTCGCGGTCAAGGGGAACCCAGGCTATGTTGGTCCGGAGGCTGCCGCGGTTCCTCGCGGCTATTGGTCCGCGGCCGATGCTAAAGCGACGGCGCATCGCTGAGCTCCCCAACCAGTGTCGCCTGCCCCCGTGGCAGTGCAGCAGCCGCTACGGGCTTGGGAGCTGCGTGCGGCACCAGTTCCGGAGCGAGGCGCGCTACCGGTGTCGATGCGGTGCCTGTCATTGGCGCAGATCAGAGGCCTGCTTAGGCCCTGTCCAAGCCCGGGTGAGAATTTATGTGACACACGCAACCAGCCAAGATCTGCGGCTGCGACAAGGTACGTGCATCTTCTGCAACTATGCAGCCTGGAACTCGGTGCGCCCTACACAGGACGCCGTTGGGGAACTGGCTTCCTCTGGTGAGAGGGCCCGGCGCCACGTCGGCGCTGCCGATGACCTGGACCATGTCCCAAGGCGTTGACGGGTGCCACCTGATCGCCCAAGATCGCCTGCCGCTGCCGGCCTCGCCGGTCCTTCCGCGGTGAGGTGCCTGGCAAGGCGAGGACGGATGACAATCCAGACGTTAGAGCAGTCCAATTCTCCAGACCTGCGTCGTGTGGGATTGCATCCCGATTTTTGGCATCCGGTCGCCTGGAGCTATGAACTTAAATCCGGTCAGCCTTTGGCTACACGTTTCGCGGGGGAGGCCATCGTTCTGTTCAGGCGGACAAACGGCCAGCTCGTTGCGCTTGAAGACCGTTGCGCGCATCGGCAGGTGCCGTTGCATCTGGGGAAGGTAGAGGGAGACAGGCTGCGCTGCGGCTATCATGGCTGGGCCTATGACCACAGCGGAAAATGTGTCGAGATTCCCTACCTTGGGCCAGAGCGGGTGTGCAATGCGGTGCGCTCCTATCCGGTGCAAGAGCGAGACGGCCTGATCTTTGTTTTTCCAGGTACTGCAAAATTGGCCGATGGCAGGCCCGTTCCGGTTCCAGGCAGCAAAAGCAATGCCGCCTATGCGACCCGTCGCCTGCGCCGCCGTGTGGATTGCCATTACAGCTTCATGCACGAAAATCTGTTCGACATGAATCATCAGTTCCTGCACCGCAAACAGATGGGACTGATCAGAACCAAGTGTCTCGGACGGCGTAGCGGTGATGATTGGTGCGAGGTTGATTATACCTTCATGCGGGCGGCCGGGCGCGGCTCCATAGGCGAGGCCGCCATCAATTCCATCGGGCGGGGCGTCAGCGACGACGCACGCACCGACAAGATGACGATCAGAACCGAATATCCATATCAACGCCTTAAATTCTGGATTGATGATGGGGATCCGGTACTGGATGTATGGCTTGCGTATGTGCCGCTCGATGCTGAACAGCGTACCAACCGTACTTTTGGCTACCTGTCTGTCAAGAAGCCATCGATTCCGCTGGTACTTTATGCATTCTGGCCTTTCCTCAGCTGGTTCACAGAACGGATCTTTGCGGAAGACAAAGACATCGTCGAACATGAACAGCGTGCCCATGACCAGCAGGGTGGAGACTGGAACAATGAAATCTTTCCGCCCATTCTCGATCTTCGCGGCGTATTGATGCGTAATGGCGTTCAAGGCGGGCTCGCTTCTACGGCATGACCCGGCTACCTACTGTTGGATGGAAAAATCTGTGCGTCCATCATGGCGGCGTGACGCTGACCGAGCGTCTTATCCCGGAGGAGGTGGCAGTGGCCCTCACCTATGGGCGCTTGAGTTATGCCGTGATGATGGCAACACCCAGTGATCTTGAAGACTTTGCTCTTGGATTTTCACTCACGGAAGGTGTGATCGAAACGCCATCCCAGCTGGCTGCGCTCGAGGTCATTTTGCAGCCGCTGGGTATAGAGCTGCGCATGGAGCTGACGAAGGTCAGTGATGTGGCCCTAATGAAGCGCCGCCGGGCGATGGCCGGGCCGGCTGGTTGCGGACTTTGTGGTATCGAAAGCCTTGTTGCTGCGACGCGTCCGCTTCGTCGTATCGAGAGTCCCGTACACGTGCCGGCGCGTCATATCTTTGCCGCCATGCAAGCTTTGCATTCCAACCAGCCGCTCAATGCTCAAACCCGTGCCATTCATGGCGCAGGCTTTTGGTCGGTTGAGCGCGAAGAGCTCGTTTTGGTGCGTGAGGACGTGGGCCGTCACAATGCACTTGACAAGCTGGGCGGGGCCATCGCCCGGGGTGGGCTCGACGCCCGGAGCGGCATTGTGGTGATGACAAGTCGCATTTCGATCGAGATTGTGCAAAAGACCGCGATGCTCGGCGCCGGAATTCTTGCAGCAATATCGGTGCCAACAGCCTATGCGGTAAAGGAGGCGGAAAATGCCAATCTGACCCTGGTCGCGGTAGCCAGAGACGACTCGTTTGAGGTTTTTACTCATCGCGAACGCGTTGTTGTCTGAATATCGCTTCGGCAGCGGCCGCGTCCTCGCGGCTGTTGACGTTCAGGAATGCGTGTGGATCTGCGTGAACACTTATACCCTCCCCCTTGAGATCTGAGTGAACATCCGAAAGGCGGTATGGTGTTTGTGCTCGTGTCCGAAGCTGTTCGAGAGCCGAAACCGGCCATAGCGCACAAAGATAGTGACTTCGTTCATCACAGGCATAGACGCTTTGGTTCGGCTTCGCCGCCCGCGCAAGTTGCGCGACGAGGTCAAGGGGCAGAAAAGGCGTATCGCAGGGTACCGTGGCCAGAAATATTGCGCTGCGGCGCGCCGCCCAGGACAGGCAGGCGACGATGCCTGCCAGTGGACCAATCTCATGATCGTCATCGCGTATGATGGGAAGCGTGGTCGGGGCGGCCGGCATGTCGGCGCGCAGATTGAGGACAAGTTCATCGACCTGGGGCGCAAATCGTCTGATGACCGTGTCTACCAGGGTTGATCCGGCAAATGCGAGGAAGGCCTTCTCGCCACCCAGCCTGCTTGCCTTTCCTCCTGCGATAACCGCACCCACGATGCGCATCTGCCTTCCTGTATTTAGCAAAGCCTTAATCCCGTTCAGGTCAAGATGTAGGTGATGCCAGAGCAACCCTCAAGACGGACATGACGTGTCCTGATTTTGACCCGACGCAGCTCCATGACTATGCCGCAGTAATGCCAGTCAAGACATTGAATGGCTTGGTGGCTAGCTTCCGCACGTCTGTATCTGAGCTGGTTTCAGATCTGACACACTCCGGGCTCGATCTCGATCGCAAGAGGCTGGCGGAGCAGGCTCATGATCTCAAAGGGGTGTCGGGGAGCTTTGGCGCAACGAGGCTGCAAAATCTGGCCGAACAGCTGGAACGATGCTGCCGTGAAGATATGCTCACCGGAGTGGCACAGATTCTTGCCGATATGCCCGAGGCGGCGTCACTTGCCTTCGCCAGTCTGCAGGCGGCGCTTGATGAGCTTGGCAGCGCCTGAGCAAGGCCTATCTGGTGAGTGAAAAGACAGGGAGCCAGCTCCTAAGCGGCTCCCTGACGCGAGGTTGTCAGATTTGGGGCATAACGCCATTGTGCTCGACGATCAGCCCAGGACTGACCAGTGTGCCCTTTGGTCCGGGCGCGGCGAACAGACGTACGGCAAGACCCGGCTTCAACCAGCTCGTATTACCGAGGATCCAGTAGGTCACCGGTATGCCGGGGCGGACGATGATCGCGGTCTTGCCGATGCAGGTTCCCTTTCCTGGGGCGCTTGCATGACCCTCGCACTTTCCGTTCACCATCTTTGTACCGTGAAAGGTAAGGGCAATCGTGCCGGCTTTGCCATTGGCGGTTACGCCGCGTGTTTCAATCACGGTTGCATTCGTCATGCTCTGATGGGGCCGGCTCATCGGATATTGCCCTTCACCCATCCCTTGCAGTGCCGGTGGAAAAATGCGCATTTCCTGCGCATAAAGTTTGCCATCTGGCGCCTTCATGGCCGCCGAGGCAACAAAATCACCCTTTTTGATATCGGCGACGGTTGCCTTTTTGTCGCCAATGATGCGTGCTTTTGGGAGAAGAGAGATTTTCTTCCTTACACATGCCTAGGT
>JAKAVI010000077.1 GCA_021817355.1 Pseudomonadota bacterium
GTCCAAGATTCCACCACAAGACAATAGCGCTAAGCGAAGCGCCAATGCCGAAGAGTGGGGATCTATATGGGCGCTGGGAATGCTCATTGTCGCGGCCATTGAGACCGCGATTACCGGGCTGGGCGTATATCTTGTCTACCGTACTTTGAGAGAAGCCAAAAGAAGCGCTGACGAAGCTAGGCGCGCGGCTGACGCTGCTGAGAACGCGCTCATGCACTCGAAACAGTCTTCTGAAAGCGAACTGAGGGCTTGGCTGGATATAGATACTACTTTGACCGAATTTGCCATTAATGGACAATCTATTAACTTTGGCGTCGATATCAAGATTACCAATATAGGCAAGACGCCATCGCCTCACACATGGATAAGTGTGGATATTAGACCGTCTGGAACCTTTGTCATAAACGGAGGGAAGGCTCCCGTAATTTCTGACTCGCCCCATCAAATGCCACCTCTTTTGCCAAATGGAATAGCTATACAGAGGTTTGTACTTTCTGTCGGAGCAGAAGAAGTTGAAAGAATTACTAACACTTTCGCAACATCTGCTGAAGGAGTAATGATAGTTATAGATGTGATCGTCTATTACAGAACTATATTTGATACGATTGACTCTAAACGACACATGACTAGTGTCCGATACTACGTGCTTCCCGCAGATTGGAAGGATGCTGGGAATATTCAGCGTAGGACATGGGTTTTTAAGGGCCCAGATGGGCTTGGTTCTGTGAACCTCCGGCAAGACAATTCCGGCCCCGCCTTTGTGGACTGATGTGCTGGCTTTCGCCGGAGTGGGCGCGATAATGGTGACAACGGCCAACGCAAGGGCCGCGATTAGGCCCGTGACGCCATTTCTGTATCTGATACCTAATACCGTAAATAATACTGTTTCACGTGAAACAGTCGGTCCGACACAGTTTCACGTGAAACATCTTGCCCCTTTTTGGCCTGCCGCCTATGTCTGACCGCCATGACGGGCTTTGATGTCATCGTAATAGGCGGCGGACACGCAGGCTGCGAGGCGGCAGCTGCGGCGGCTCGGGCTGGCGCGCGGACCTGCCTTGTTACCCACAGAATCGAAACGATCGGCGAGATGTCCTGCAACCCGGCGATTGGCGGCTTGGGCAAGGGCCATCTCGTGCGGGAGATTGATGCCCTTGACGGTTTGATGGGGCGCGTGACCGACCGTGCGGGGATCCAGTTCCGCGTGCTCAATCGCCGCAAGGGCCCAGCCGTCCGCGGCCCGCGGGCCCAGGCCGACCGTCGCCTGTATCGCAGCGCAATGCAGGATTGTCTGAGGGACGTGCCCGGACTTGAGCTGCGGGCTGTGTCGGTCGATGACCTCATCATTGCCGAGGACGAGGTCCGTGGGATCGTTACGGAGACCGGCGAGATTTTGCAGGCCGCATCGGTCGTACTCACAACCGGCACCTTTCTGAACGGGCTCATTCATGTCGGCGAAAAGCGGCTGGCTGCCGGACGCGCCGCCGGACCGCACGGCGCCATAGAGAAAGCCGGCGTGGAAGCACCCGCCATCCGTCTGGCGAGCAGGCTCTATGCGCTGGACCTTGCCATCGGCAGGCTAAAGACAGGTACTCCACCGCGTCTCGACCGCAGAAGCATTGACTGGTCCGCCCTTGAAGTTCAGCCCGGGGATGATCCTCCGGAGCCCTTTTCCTTTTTGACGGGGCAGATCACTACGCCCCAGGTCGTTTGCCATCTGACGCGAACCACCGAGCGGACGCATGCCCTCATACGCGCCAATCTTGACCGGGCTCCCATTTACTCGGGACAGATCGAAGGCACTGGCCCGCGCTACTGTCCGTCCATCGAGGACAAAGTCGTGCGTTTTGCCGGGCGTGACAGCCATCAGATCTTTCTGGAGCCGGAAGGTCTTGACGATGACACCATATATCCCAACGGCATTTCGACCTCGCTTCCGGAAGAGATTCAGCTCGAAATGTTAAAGACCATCCCGGGGCTCGAGAGGGCGCAGATGCTGCGTCCAGGTTATGCCATCGAATATGATTACGTAGACCCGCGGGAACTTTTGCCCTGGCTCGAGGTCAAGAAGGTGAGGGGCCTGTTCCTGGCAGGCCAGATCAACGGGACCACCGGGTATGAAGAGGCCGCCGCGCAAGGGCTGATGGCGGGCATCAACGCGGCACGCCGTGCAGGCGGCCAGGGGCCGTTCGTCCTGGACCGGGCGCAGGCCTACATCGCGGTTATGCTGGATGATCTCGTCACCAAGGGTGTCAGCGAGCCCTATCGCATGTTCACCAGCCGCGCCGAATATCGCCTCAGCCTGCGAGCGGATAACGCCGATCAGCGCCTGACACCTCTTGGCAGCAAAGAGGGAGTTGTCGGGATGGCGCGTCAGCAACATTTCGCCGCCAGGGCCGCCCACCTTGAAGAGGCGCGACGGCGAATGCAGACGCTCACCCTGACGCCCACTGAGGCCAGACGGCATGGTCTTGTGCTGCGGCTCGATGGTGTGCGGCGTACGGCACTGCAGCTACTGGCTCTGCCGGAAATCTCATTCGCACGCCTATGCGAGGTGTGGCCCGAACTGCGGCAAATCCAGCCGGACGCCGTAGAGCAGCTGCAGATCGATGCCACCTACGCCGGCTATCTGGACCGCCAGGAAGCCGATATCGTGGCCTTCCGACGTGACGAAGGGCTCGTTCTGCCGGCTGATCTCGATTATCGCAAGGTGTTTGGGCTCTCCACAGAGGCGATGCAGAAGTTGGACGCCATCCGTCCCGGTACCCTGGGACAGGCGTCTCGCATTGACGGGGTTACTCCTTCTGCGATCACGCTTGTTCTCGCCCATGTAAGACAGCGGGCCAGCCTGGTTACGAGGGTAGGGTGATACCCTTCGGGCCGGAAGAATTTGCTGCCGCAAGCCATGTTTCACGTGAAACATTGGCGCGTCTCGAGCGCTATGCGCAAACTCTGGCGGACTGGAACGGCCGCCACAACCTGGTTTCCGCGGCGAGCCTTGATGAGCTCTGGCATCGCCACATCTGGGACAGTGCTCAGCTTTTCCCGCTCATTCCCATCGGCGCAAGAAGCCTGGTTGATCTGGGAAGCGGTGCCGGCTTTCCCGCCTTGGTTCTCGCCTGCCTGCTGCGTGAGCGCGATGGTGTCCGCGTTGTTCTTTATGAAAGCGTAGCGAAGAAATGTCGCTTTCTTGCAGCGGCGGCCGCGGCGATGGATCTTGAGGTGGAAATTCGTCCCAGCCGGATCGAGCGCGCCTCCCCTGAGCCCTTTGACGTCGTGACGGCTCGGGCCTGTGCCCCCTTGGACCGGCTTTTGTCCTATGCCAAGACTTTTCAGGGGCCAGACACAGTCCACCTCTTTCTCAAAGGTCAATCGGCGGAAGCCGAATTGACCGCGGCGGCCGAATACTGGAGGATGCGGCTGGAGCGCCGGTCAAGCCAGACTGCGCCGTCCGCCACGATTTTTATCATCCGGGAGATCCGCCATGCCGGTACCGAAGGGCGCCGCCGGGCCCGCTGAGGCGTCCGGAAAAATGCCCCGGGTGCTGGTTGTAGCGAACCAAAAAGGCGGGGTCGGAAAAACCACGACAGCGATCAATCTTGGTACCGCTCTGGCTGCGATCGGCCAGTCCACTCTCTTGATCGATATTGACCCGCAGGGCAATGCCTCAACCGGGCTCGGAATTACCGAGCGCGAGCGCACGCGGACGATCTATGACGTCCTTCTCGGCGAAAGCAGCCTGGCGGAGGCCGTCATGGCTACACGCATCCCCAATCTATGGCTGGTACCATCAACGGTTGATCTGTCGGGCGCTGAGCTTGAACTCGTGGATCGCGCAGAGCGCAATTTCATTTTGCGTACAGCTATGAAATCATTGCCAAATAATGTCAGAAAATTCTCTTATATATTAATTGATTGTCCACCCTCGCTTACGCTCCTGACCGTCAATGCCATGGCGGCGGCTGACGCCGTGGTAGTGCCGTTGCAATGTGAGTTCTTCGCCCTGGAAGGGCTTTCCCAGTTGCTCAAGACGATTGACCTGGTGCGCGGCAATCTCAATCCGGGCCTCGAAATCCAGGGAATCATTTTGACCATGTTTGACAAGCGCAACCGTCTTGCCGTGCAGGTGGCCGAAGATGTGCGTTCCCATATGGGTGAAAAGGTTTATGACACGATGATCCCGCGCAACGTGCGAATTTCCGAAGCACCAAGTCATGGTCTGCCGGCGTTGATCTATGACCTGCGTTGTCCTGGAAGCCAGGCCTATATCAAACTGGCGGGCGAGATGATCAAACGCGAACGCGCGAGCCATCCGGTATGATGGCCGATGATCGTGCACGTGGCCTCGGACGCGGCCTGTCCTCCCTTATCGGATCGGCTCCGGCCCTCGACGCCCGAACAGCAAAGGCCCAGCGAACCCTCCCGGTCGCCTTCTTGCGCGCCAATCGCTTCCAGCCGCGCAAGACCTTTCAGGACGAGGACCTCGCAGATCTAGCCAACTCCATCCGGGAAAAAGGCGTCTTGTTGCCAATTCTGGTGCGTCCCATTGCCGGGGAACCCGGGCAATTCGAGATCGTTGCCGGCGAACGCCGCTGGCGCGCGGCGCAGCTGGCCAAGCTCCATGAAGTTCCTGTGGTGGTGCGCGAACTGAACGACGCTGAATCGCTAGAACTTGCGATCATTGAAAACGTACAGCGCGCCGATCTGAACGCGATCGAAGAAGCCGCCGCCTACCAGGAGCTGATCGAGCGCTTTTCCTACACCCAGGAAAAACTTGCTACCGACGTTGGCAAAAGCCGCAGCCACATCGCCAATAGCCTGCGCCTGCTGAAATTGCCCGACAGCGTCAAAGCCCTCGTGCGCGACGGCAAGCTTACCGCGGGCCATGCGCGCACTCTTGTCGGCCGGCCTGATGCAGAGGTCCTCGCGCTTCAGATCCTTGAAGCCGGCCTTAATGTGCGCCAGGCCGAGCAGCGCAGCCCTCGCCGCAAAGGACATCGCGCCCCGGAAAAGGACCCCGATACCAAAGCCCTCGAGCACAGCCTCACCAACATGCTCGGACTTAAGGTGGACATCGCGGACCGCGGTGATGCCGGCGGCCATGTCACTATCGCCTATAGGACACTTGAACAGTTGGATGATCTTATCCGTCGCCTGAGCCGCCCGTGACTGCCAACGTCTTTTTTCCTGATGATTATCGCGGCGCCCGCAATGCGTTCATTGCTGCAGCCGAGACGGCCGCGCTTGGCGTAACCAGCCGCCTGCTCGGTGGTATCAAGGGCACGGACGGCCATCCGCTCTTTCTGGACACCGCTTGGTCAGGACGTCGTGATGCCAGGAGGGCGTTGCTGCTGATTTCCGGAACGCACGGCGTGGAGGGCTATTTCGGTTCCGGTGTTCAAACGAGTTTGCTGCGCTTGGGTCTTGCGGCACGTGTACCCAAGAATCACAAGCTTGTTCTGCTGCACGCGCTCAACCCCTACGGATTTTCCTTTGACCGGCGTGTGAACGAGGACAACGCCGATATTAACCGGAATTTTGTCGACCATGCCCATCCGCCGGCCAATCCTGAATATGACCTTCTGGCAGACGCTGCGGCACCCAAGGATATTTCGCCGGCAGCTTTTGCCGCAGCGAACAGGGAGCTTGCAGCCTTCGGTAAGAAGCACGGCAGTTTTGCGCTGCAGGCTGCCCTGTCCCGTGGGCAATATCATCATCCCGATGGCATTTATTACGGCGGCGCCAAACTCTCCTGGTCCCTGCGTATGCTGAAGGATGTGCTCCATGAAGAGCTCAAGGACGTCGAGGAGCTGACGGTCATCGATTTTCATACCGGTCTTGGCGAATTTGGTGCTGCTGAAATCATTACCGAAGCCGAGCCGGGGTCCGAAGCCTATGAGCGTGCCTACAAGATCTGGGGATCTTCGCTGCGTTCTACGGCCAACGGGCAATCGCTCTCTGCCCATCTCCATGGCACGATCGACAGCGCCATGGCCGCCTGGATGGGGACACGTGCTCTGAATTTTGTCGCGCTGGAGGTTGGGACCCAGCCCGTGAGCAAGGTTTTCGAAGCGCTGCGCAAGGACAACTGGCTCAGCCGCCATGCTCCCGCCGACTTCCCGCACCATGCGCAGATAAAGCGCCAGATACGCGATGCATTCTACCCCGACCAGGAGGACTGGAAGACCATGGTCTTTGCGCATGGCAGGACCGCGGTCGACCTGGCCCTCGTATCGCTCTAGGCGTACTTCATTGCTTGGTAGCAGCGCCTGCAACTACTCCTTGCCACGGCTTCCGTCGCGTTTGCGTAGGCCCGCCGCTACCTCGACTTGCGGTCATTTGCGCCCACGCCATTAACTGGACTTTAGCGGATCCACATGAACGGATGGCTCTGCAGGCCAAGACCAGTGCCCATGCGCTACTGCCTCGAAAAGGCTCAATCCGGGGAGCAACGCGCCTTTTCTTTCCTACCCCCGGCCAAAGCGCCAAGAGTTTGCGGGGCAAGGTGTCCTCCGCTATAGGTACGTCAGTTGCACCCGTAGCTCAGCTGGATAGAGTGCTGCCCTCCGAAGGCAGAGGTCACAGGTTCGAATCCTGTCGGGTGCGCCATTCCCTCAAATATACGGACCATAACAATACGTAACCGGCAAATAAGTAACCGGGTACGCCAACGCCGTGGGCGCCACCGTTCCAGCTGCTCAGGCGGAGG
>JAKAVI010000040.1 GCA_021817355.1 Pseudomonadota bacterium
AAATGCGATTATATGTATAGGTAGGATTGGCGTCGCCGATCTCGTTCTGCCCGACCGCGGCCCGAACGCTGCAGTCCTTCACGATATGCCCATAGACGACACCTGGCATATTCCGTGCCGCAAAATCACGGCCGGAAAGTCGCGTGAGGTGGCTGCAGCCAGTGACGCAGAGGCCGAACAGCAGGCAAAGGCCGCCCAAAGAGCCGCCACGCCTGCGCGGCGCTGGTCCGAACACACCGGTTCGCGGCAACACGCTCACATCCTCCTGAAGCCTTCGCAACCGCGCCGGCCGACCCGCAAGGGCCGGCTCCGCCGCAGCCAGTCTATGGGCCTTTGATCTAGTCCACACTGCGCATGCGAACGATGCGATCGGGCTCACCGCGCACCGCCCCGGAGCGCGCATCGCCCTGCTTGATGGCATCGACATGCTCCATGCCGGCGGTAACCATGCCCCACACCGTATACTGACGGTCGAGCCACGGTGCCTCCTCAAAACAGATGAAAAACTGGCTGTTGGCGCTGTTCGGATCAGAGGTCCTTGCCATTGAGCAGGTGCCGCGCACATGCTTCTCACTCGAGAACTCAGCCGCCAGATCAGGCTCCTCGGAGCCACCTGAGCCCGTGCCCGTGGGGTCCCCGGTCTGGGCCATGAAGCCAGGGATCACGCGATGAAAGACGATGCCATCATAAAAGCCCTCATTGGCGAGCTTTCTTATGCGCGCCACGTGATGGGGCGCGAGGTCCGGCCGCAGGGCGATAACCACATCACCGGACGTGAGGGTGAGGACAAGCGTGTTTTCCGCAGCAGCGGCCATTTAGGAATTCCTTTCGGCACAACGTTTGACAAGCAGATCGGCGACATAGGGACTAAGGAACGCAGAGACATCTCCTCCCAGCATGGCGATCTCCTTGACCAGACGCGAGGCGATCGCCTGATGGCGCGGGTCAGCCATCAGAAAGACGGTCTCGATCTCGGGATTGAGGCGCTGGTTCATGCCCACCATCTGAAACTCATATTCGAAATCGGACACGGCCCTGAGGCCGCGCACGATCACGCTCGCACCCACATGTTCGGCGAATTTGATCAGCAAGGTCTCGAATTTTTCAGCGCTGATGGTGGCCCGCCCCTCCCTGGCCAGGGGCGCACATTCACGGCGCAGGATGTCGAGCCGCTCTTCGAGCGAAAACATCGGCATTTTGGAGGCGTTGGTCGCCACCCCGATGACCAGATGATCGACGAGCTTGATCGCACGCTTGATGATATCCAAATGACCCAGTGTGAGCGGATCGAATGTCCCCGGATAAAGTCCGATACGCTTGCCCATGGCGCTTCCCCCTCCTAGATGTTCTCGCCATCGCCGCCCGAACTTTCGGCAATGCGCTCGACTGATACCACCCGCTCCCCGTCCTCCAGACGAAACACAGTGACCCCCTGTGCAGCCCGGCCCTGACAGGAAATCGAGCGCACGGCAACACGGATGATCTGGCCGCGATCGCTGATCAGCATCAGCTCATCACTATCCTCCACCGGGAAGGCAGCGATCAGCACGCGGTTCTTGCGTCCCATGCCCATGGCCACAATACCCGACCCACCGCGGCCAGTGACCCGGTATTCGTAGGAGCTCGTGCGCTTGCCAAAGCCATTTTCCGATACCGCGAACACGAATTGCTCGCGTGCGCCGAGGACCGCATAGCGTTCCGGCGACAATGTCGCCTCTTCGCCGCTGTCATCGGCATCCTCGAGAACCTCTTCGGTGGTTTCGCTCTCTTCGCCGGCAGCGCGACGCGCGACACTGGCCTGTTTGAGATAGGCCCGCGCCTCGGCCGTGCTGGCGTCGGCATGATGCAGGAGGCCAAGGCTGACGACGTGGTCACCTTCAGTCAGGCGAATCCCCCGCACCCCCGTCGATTCGCGGCCCTTGAACACCCGCACTTCCGTCACCGGAAAGCGGATGGCCTTGCCAAAGGCCGTGGTCAGCAGCACGTCGTCCTGCTCCGTACACAGATCGACACCGACAATGCGGTCGTCACCATCGAGTTTCATGGCGATCTTGCCATTGCGATTGATGTTGACGAAGTCCGACAGCTCATTGCGCCGGACATTACCCTCACGGGTCGCAAACACCACGTAAAGCTTGCCCCAGGCGCCTTCTTCTTCCGGCAGCGGCAGAATCGAGGTGATGTTCTCCCCCGCTTCCAAGGGCAGGAGATTGACCATCGCCTTGCCCCGCCCGGCAATGGCCGCCTCAGGCAGCTTCCATACCTTGAGTTTATAGGCCATGCCGGTCGAGGAAAAGAACACCAGCCAGGCATGGGTGTTGGCCACGAAGATCTTGGTTACGAGATCTTCGTCGCGCGTGGCCATGCCCGAGCGCCCGCGCCCGCCACGACCCTGCACCCGATATTCGGCCAGCGAGGTACGCTTGATGTAACCACCATGGGTGACGGTGATCGCCATCTCCTCGCGCTCGATGAGATCCTCGTCCTCGAGTTCGAGATCCGCTTCAATCAGCTCGGTCAGCCGCGGGGTCGCAAACTCGGCACGGATCGCATCGAGCTCCTCGCGGACCATCGCAAGAACCCGGCTGCGGGAGCGCAGGATATCCAGATAGTCCTGGATCGCGACGGCAAGCTTTTGTACCTCATCGGCGATTTCGTCACGGCCAAGGCCCGTCAGCCGCTGCAAACGCAGTTCAAGAATGGCTTTGGCCTGCTCTTCGCTCAACCGGATGGTGCCTTCCTCCGTGAGCCGGTGGCGGGGATCTGCGATCAGGGCGATCAACGGTCCCACATCACGTGCCGACCAGTCGCGGCCCATCAGCTGCGCGCGCGCGGAGGCAGCATCCGACGCCGTACGAATGAGGCGGATGACCTCGTCGATATTGGCAACCGCCACGGCAAGACCAACAAGGGTGTGGCCGCGCTCCCGCGCCCGGCCCAGCTCAAAGCGGGTCCGGCGGGTAACCACATCCTCGCGAAAGCTGACAAACGCCGCGATCAGATCCTTGAGGTTCATCTGCTCGGGTTTGCCGCTGTTGAGCGCCAGCATGTTGACGCCAAAGCTCGTCTGCAGATCGGAATAGCGATGGAGCTGGTTGAGCACGACATCGGCCGAGGCATCGCGCTTCAGCTCGATGACAACGCGCATGCCGTGGCGATCGCTTTCATCGCGGATGTCGGAGATACCCTCCACCCGCTTTTCGCGCACAAGCTCGGCCATGCGCTCTTGCAGCTTGGCCTTGTTCACCTGATAGGGCAGCTCGGTGACGATGATGGCATCGCGGTCTTTGCGAATCTCTTCGACATGGGTGCGCGCACGCATGAGGACCGAGCCACGGCCCCGCATCAGCGCGGCCCGTGCCGCCGCCTTGCCGATGACAAGCGCCCCGGTGGGAAAATCCGGCCCTGGCACGATCTCGGTGAGCGCGTCCAGACCGATCGTGGGGTCTTCGATATAGGCGAGGCAGGCATCGATCACTTCGCCCAGATTGTGGGGCGGTATGTTGGTCGCCATGCCGACGGCGATGCCAGAGGCACCATTGACAAGAAGATTTGGAAACCGGGCCGGCAACACGATCGGCTCGCGTTCGGACCCATCATAGTTGTCCTGGAACGGAACGGTGTCCTTCTCGATATCCTCGCTCAGCGCATGCGCGATTTTGGCCCGCCGACATTCGGTGTAGCGCATAGCCGCGGGGGGGTCGCCGTCGACGCTGCCGAAATTGCCCTGCCCGTCGATGAGGGGAACCCGCATCGAAAAGCCCTGCGCCATGCGCACCAGCGCATCATAAATCGACTGGTCACCATGGGGGTGGTACTTACCCATGACATCGCCAACGATCAGCGCCGATTTGCGGTAGGGCTTGTTCCAGTCCCGCCCGTTTTCGTGCATCGAATAGAGAATGCGCCGATGCACGGGCTTCAGTCCGTCGCGCGCGTCCGGTAGCGCCCGCGAAACAATCACGCTCATCGCATAATCGAGATAGGAGCGTTTGAGCTCGTCCTCGATGGCGACGGGGCTCACGCTACCCCCGCCTGAGGACGGCGTGCCGGAAGCCTCGGTATCGCTCAAAATCCAACCCTTCTGTTCGCCCTCAAGGCTGCCGCCTGGCGGGGGCGTTTTCTGAACCATGATCTAGCATCTTGCCCCGTGGCAGGGCCAGCGAAAGCGTGGCAAGTGCCGAGCTTCTTTGCACGTCGGCGCGACGGGCCAGCACACGTGACAGCTCGCGCAGAACCCGCTTCATGGGATAGGCGTACATCAGCCGTGCCTTGGGGTGCCGGTCGTCCAGCCCGTTGCGAAAGCCAAAGGTAATGCCCACGACGCGACCGCTGGCAACTGCCACCACTGGACCGCCGGAAAATCCCCGCCCGCCCTCCGCAGCGTAGGCAAATGCCTGCTGCACCGGGCAGCGCGGACAGCGCGGCAGCACCAAGGCCCTGGTGTAGCGCACCGCCCCCTTGGCCTCGCGCAGGTCCGCGCGCGAAAGGCCCTGACCATAGGCGATGACCGCCGCACCCAGACGCGGCGCGCCAATGGGGGGCACCTGTCTGCGCGAGGTGCGGAAAAACATCAGGTCATAGCGCCTTGAGCGGCCGATCACGCGGCGCGCTGCGACCAGATTGGCATTGTGACCGGCTGTGACGGCAATGCCTGGCGCAATCACCGTGGCCGCTCCCACACCCCGCCACAGCAGATAAAGCGCGCGCTGCAGCGGAATATAGGCGGCGGCAACGGCCGGCGTATGGAAGCGGCGCGCCGGACTTCCGGACGGCACGGCCGCACAGCCGCTCATGAGCATCACGACCGCGGTCGCACCTGCATGTAAAAGCCGACGCGGGAAAAAGGTGGTGCGCAAAGGTCTAGAACGGGATTTCGTCGTCCATGTCGTCGCGTTCAAAGCTTGCCGGCACCTCGCCTGCGCTGCGCGCCGGAGCGGCCATCGTGCCGCCAGACGAATCGCCCCGGCCATCAAGCATGACAAGCTCGCCGCGGAACCGCTGCAGTACAACTTCCGTTGTGTATTTTTCCGCCCCATCCTTGTCCGTATATTTGCGCGTCTGCAGCTGGCCTTCCAGATAGACCTTGGCTCCCTTGCGCAGATATTGCTCGGCCACCTTGGCCAGGTTCTCATTGAAGATGACAACCCGGTGCCATTCCGTGCGCTCCCGCCGCTCGCCGCTGGCCTTGTCGCGCCAGCTTTCCGAGGTCGCAAGCGACAGGTTGACGACCGGCTCGCCGCTCGACAGGCGCCGGACCTCCGGATCCTTGCCCAGATTGCCCACGAGGATCACCTTGTTGACGCTGCCCGCCATTGTCGTCTCCATTCTTTACAGTGAAGGCCCGAACCTAGCCTTGCCGAAGCCATCGCGCCACCATCGACCGGTCGGCAATTTGTGGACGATAGCAAAGCTCTAGCTCCGTTCCGATCACCATGAGCTGTATGTTGCTGGCTCTTGAGGATATTCTGCGCGCGTGGAGTGGGGAAGCCGCCAATAGAGGTTAGCCGGTTCGTACCGCGATCGCCAGGGACTGCCAAAAGGGAAAGGAGCCCGCGCGCCAATCCTAGTAGCGGCTTGGCCAACTATCCAGGACCTGGCCCCGTCTTTGGGGAAAAACCAATGGCTGGTCACCGGGACGGGCCTCTGTACGGTCGCTGACGCCGGTGCCCAGAGCCCAGGGGTCAGAGGGTCCGGACACCACGCCGTTCCAGCCTGATAGCGTCGCCTCCACCTCAAGGGTGCCGCAGGTGTAGTTGCCACGCCAGGAAGGAAAGTTCGTGGGCCATTTGGGCCACCTGCGCTCGAACGGGCTGGGCTCCAGAATGTCCTGATTTCGAATCAAAGAGGAGCAGGACTGGTTTCCCGGATGCGGACGCGTGCTGCAGCGCAGCCGTCATCTTGAGCGAATGAGCCGGACTTACCCCCGTGTCATCGGCGCCGGTGACAAGCAGCACCGCCGGATAGGCCACACCCTTGTGCACGTGCTCATAGGGCGAATAAGCGAGAAGCGCCTTGAACTGGGCCCTGTTTCTGACAGAGCCATATTCGCCGGCCCACCAGCGCGCAATGCCGGACTTTTCATAGCGCAGCATGTCGGCCAGCGCGTAGCGGGCGATCGCCGCACCGAAGAGTTTTGGGTGCTGTACAAGCGAGACGAGCACAAGCAACCCACCATTGCTCATACCCTGAATCGCAAGACGGCCCGGCACCGTGTAGTGTTTGGTTAGGAGGAAACGTGCCGCTGCGGCAAAGTCATCAAAGCTGTTCTGCTTGTTGAGAAGGTCTCCGGCAACATGCCAGGCCTCACCAAATTCATCACCGCCCCGAATATTGGCGAGAGCATAGATCCCGCCGTTCTTCACCCAGATCGCTTCCTCAGGTGAGAAAGCAGGGGTCTGCGCCCAGGCAAACCCTCCATACCCATAAAGCAGTACTGGGTTATCGCTGTTCTTTTGGATCCGACCGCGGTGAACCAGAAACATGGGCACCCGCGTGCCGTCCTTGGACCGATACCAGGCCTTCTCGGTGACCACGCTGGCAAGCCAATTGGGCAGCTTTGATCCAGAGATCACCTGCTGGGTGCCGCTTTTGACCGCGTAGCACCAAAACGTCTTCGGCGAGGCAAAAGAGGTATAGCTGAAGGTCAGCAGAGGCGATGTCCAGCCACCTTCAAGATCGCC
>JAKAVI010000080.1 GCA_021817355.1 Pseudomonadota bacterium
CCACCGCGCGAGGCAAGGAACCCGCGCGATGAGCGATGGCCAGGAACACAGCCGCGGGTTCGGTCATTTTAACGGCAAGGTCCATGTGCTGCCCCTGCGTATCTATTATGAGGACACCGATCTGTCCGGGGTGGTCTACCACGCCAATTATCTGCGTTTCATGGAGCGTGGCCGCAGCGAATTCTTCCGCTGTGCCGGCATTTCCCGTCTCGCGATGCTCGAGGACGCCGAGCCCAGCGCCTGGACCTTGCATACGATCGCCCTCACCTATCATCGCCCCGCTCGCGTCGACGACCTCATTGAGGTACACACGCGCTGCTCGAATCTGAGCGGCGCGCGGATGTGTGCCGATCAGCGCATCTATGCCAAGGATCAGCTTCTGGTCGCAGGAAGCGTTGAAGCCTGCATCATGACGCTGACCGGAAAGCCGCGCCGAATTCCCAAGGACTGGCGCGCAATCTTGGCGCCATTAGTAGTTGAGGCTAACAGTTAAAAAGGACGCGCCAAAATTCGGCCACGTTACGATGCGCTTCTCGCGGCCATCCCAGATTACGGCCGGCAGCGGAGCGCACGGGGCCGATTGCTCCGCGCAGAGTCAGCGAAGAGGTTGATGGATGACGATCAAGCACCTGATCACCGCAGCGGCCATTGCCCTGTCGGTGACCTTTATGGCCTTCGGGGCAGTCCCCGCCCTGGCCCAGTCTGCCCCCCCCCAGGCCGCGCCGCTGGGTACGCCGGTGGGCGCAGCCGCGCCGCTTGCCGCCCCCACAACAGCTGTCACAGTCAACCAGACCGGCGGCACAACCGAGCCAACTGCCGAAGGCTTTTCGATTGTGCACATGTTTCTCAATGCCGACATCATCGTCAAAGCGGTGATGAGCCTGCTGTTCCTGGCCTCGCTGTGGTCCTGGGCGATCATCATCAACAAATGGCTGGCACTGCGTGCGGTGCAGCGCCAAGCCAGCCAGTTCGAAAAGACCTTTTGGTCTGGGCTTTCGCTTGACGAACTGCACACCCAGGTAGCAGCCCGCAACGAGCATCCGATGTCCGCGGTGTTCACCGCGGCGTTGCGCGAATGGAAGCGCGCCTTCGAAAATGGTCCGCCGCGTGAAAGCCGTCTGGGGGGCATCAAGGAACGCATCGAAAAGGCCATGAGCGTCACCATCCTGCGTGAAACCGACGGCCTCGAGAATCAGCTCGGCTTCCTGGCAACGGTCGGGGCGACCTCGCCCTTTGTCGGGCTGTTCGGCACGGTGTGGGGCATCATGAATGCGTTTTCCGCCATTGCGGCACGCCACAACACCACCCTCTCGGTGGTGGCACCGGGGATCGCCGAGGCGCTGTTTGCCACGGCGATGGGACTTCTTGCTGCTATCCCCGCAGTCATTTTCTACAACTGGTTCACCAACCAGATTGTCCGCTACACTGGCCGCCTTGAGGCTTTCGCTGATGAATTCTCGGCCATACTGGGGCGCCAGCTTGACGAAAAGGCGGTGCGCTGATGGCCGCAGCGCTTCAGGGCCGGCAGCGTGGCCGCTCCCGCCGCCCCATGTCCGAGATCAACGTCACACCCTTTGTCGACGTCATGCTGGTTTTGCTGATCGTCTTTATGGTTACCGCGCCCCTGCTCACCGTTGGCGTACCGGTCGATCTGCCCAAAACCAAGGCCCAGCCACTTGGCCATGAGACCCAGCCCCTCTCGGTGACGATCCGCCGCGATGGCTCGGTCTATCTGCAGAACACGCCCATAGAGGAGAACCAGCTGGTCACCAAGCTGAGGGCGATCGCAAGCAATGGCTATGACAGCCGCATCTTCGTGCGCGGCGATGCGCATGTGGACTATGGGCGGGTGATGGAAGTGATGGCGCGAATCAGCGCCGCTGGTTTTACCCATATCGGGCTCGTGTCGGATGTCGCAAGGCAAAAGCCGCATCATCACTAGGCTCGTCCCTGCTCGCACCACGCAGGACGGACCAGGGCCGCTCGGGGTTGCCGGCTCGGTGCTGCTGCACCTTGCGGTGATCGGCGCCACGCTGATCAGTTTCCAGCACCACTTCAAGATTCCCGATCAAGGCCCGCCTGTGATCCCGGTGGATCTGATCACCATTGGTCCCAAGACCAATCTGCGCCAGGTCGCTCCCATGCCTCAGAAAGTGGTCGAAAAGCAGCCACAGCCGGTCAAGGCTCAGCCGGTCAACAGCCCCAGCCAGCCACTGCCGGAGCAAACCCGGGCGCCCTCCGTGCCGATGCCGGTCAAGATGCCAAAGCTGAAGCTGGCCCCGGCCAAGCCCGTCGACGTCAAAGCCCCGGTGTTCACCATCAAGGCGCCGACACCCCATACCCTGTCCCATGAACAGCCTCACCCGGCCCCGCCCCACCCGCACAAGGCCAAGACCTTCAACATCAACAGCGTCCTTGCCCTGCTCAACAAGGAAAAGCCGACCCCCAGCGCAACCAAGGGAACAACTGGCGCCCGGCCGCACCGCGGCTTCGGTGCCCAGACTGCGATGACCTTGCAGCTGTCCGATGCGCTGCGCAGCGAGATCGCACCCTGCTGGAGCCCGCCGGTGGACGCGCCTGACCCGTCCGACCTCATTGTCGAATTTGAGCTTTTTCTTAATCCGGACGGCAGCGTCGCGAGACCGCCACAATTGGCTGCAAGCTCTGCAGCGGCTGCCGCGAATAATTCCTATACCAGGGCAGCGGCGGAGGCCGCGCGGCGCGCGATCTATACCTGTGCGCCCTATAAGCTTCCCGCCAACCAGTATAATCAGTGGCGGGACATCGAGATTCAGTTCGATCCGCGCCAGATGATGGGGGCCCAATGATGGGATCCCGGTCGGCAGGTTGAAAGCAGAGGAGAAACGGCATGCGCAACTGGTGTGTAGGCATGTTGGCGGCGTTCGCGATGCTCGTGGGCACAATCATGCCCGCCGCGGCGCAACTGCATGTCGACGTCACGCAGGGCAATGTGCAGCCGCTGCCGATTGCCATCCCCGATTTTGTCGCCCCGACCACAGCCGACAGTACCCCGGCCATCAATATCGCAGCGGTGGTGCGCGCCGACCTCGGACGCTCGGGGCTCTTTCACCCGCTCAATCCCAAATCCTTCATCCAGAAGATCAGCAACATTAATATTCCGCCACAATTCAACAATTGGCAGGTTATCAAAGCCCAGGCGCTCGTCACCGGCGAGGCCGCGATGCAGCCGGACGGGCGGCTGCGGGTCGATTTTCGGCTCTGGGATGTCTATGGCGGCAGCCAGATGCTCGGCCTACAGTACTTCACCACCCCCGAAAACTGGCGCCGCGTCGCCCACATGATTTCCGACGCCATCTACAAGCGCATCACCGGCGAAGAAGGCTACTTCAACACGCGGATCGTGTTCATTTCGGAGAGCGGCCCGCCCACCCATCGCATCAAACGCCTCGCGGTGATGGACGAGGACGGTGCCAATCCGGTGTTTCTCACCAATGGCAGCTATCTCGTGCTGACGCCTCGGTTCAATCCGACTGCACAGATGATCGCCTACATGTCCTATATTTCAGGAAAGCCCCGGGTCTATCTCTTCGATCTGGAAACCGGCCGCCAGCAGATACTCGGCAATTTTCCCAATATGACCTTTTCGCCGCGGTTTTCGCCTGACGGCAACAAGGTCATCATGAGCCTTGAAAAGCACGGTAATTCGGAGATCTATGTCATGGATCTGCGGACCCGTGCCGTCACCCAGCTGACCGACAACCCCTCGATCAACACCTCGCCCTGCTACTCTCCTGATGGCAAGCAGATCACATTCGAATCCGATCGCGGCGGCTCTCAGCAGGTCTATGTGATGAACGCCGATGGCTCGGACCAGCATCGCATCAGCTTTTTCGGCGGACGGGCCGGCACCCCGGTGTGGAGCCCGCGCGGGGACCTCATCGCCTTCACCAAGATCGAGCCAGGCAGCTTCCGCATCGCGGTCATGCACCCGGACGGCTCGGGGGAGCGCGTCATCACCGACGGCTGGCAGGACGAAGATCCGACCTGGGCGCCCAATGGCGAGGTCTTGATGTTCACTCGCAGCTATCCCAATGGCCGTGGTGACGAGATCTGGTCGGTCGACGTAACCGGACGTAATGAACAGCGGGTTAATACCCCTGGCCTTGCCTCCGATCCGGCCTGGTCCCCCCTCATCCAGTAGATAAACAAAAATTTCTGTTGCGCGTTACGAAGGGCCGTGTCTATTTCCGCGCTCACACGTTCAACCGTGATGTGCGCGCCTCCAAATTGCGCTCGGCCCTAGCGCACAAGGGCTGGCGACCCTTGTGGGGAGTGGACTTACAATGATGAAATTTTCAACCGCTATAAAATTTGCAGCCATAATGTCCGTTGTAGCCTTGGCCGGCTGCGCGGAAAAGCCCAAGGCCGTTCCTGCGGCGCCTCCCGCCCCGCCAGCGGCCGCAGCTCCCGCGCAGGTCAAGACGTCTTCGATCGTCCCAGGCAGCGCGGAAGATCTGCGCGTCAATGTCGGCGATACCATCCATTTTGCCTACAACAGCTCCGCACTGAACGGTACCGCCAAGGCGACCCTGCAGCGTCAGGCTGCCTGGCTTCAGAAATATCCGGCCGTGACCGTACAGGTCCAAGGCAATTGCGACCCGCGCGGCACGCGTGAGTACAACCTTGCCCTTGGTGCCCGTAGAGCCAGTGCTGCCAAAGAGTTTCTGGTCAGCCTCGGCGTCTCCCCGGCGCGTATCGACACGATCTCCTACGGCAAGGAGCGTCCGATCTGCGCTGAATCGAACGCCACCTGCTGGGCCAAGGATCGTCGTGACGTGACCGTCATCACCCATGGCGGGGCGACCTCCTAAGGCCAGTTGAACGGCGCACGGGGGAACGTGCGCCAATCAGGCTTCAAGAAAAGGGCGTCCGCAGAGCGCGGCGCCCTTTTCGCGTTTGCACGACAGCCGTAATTCGGTCCAAGTCTAGGGATGGACTGACAGAACCCTTCATTCTTGAGAGGATCGCGAAATGGGTGTTCGCCTCGCGCATCGTGCCGGCCTGGCGGCGTTTGCTGCCACCTTGCTCCTTGGCGCCCCGGCGCCGCTCGCCGCAGCACCCGCACAGGCTGGGCACCACTGGGTGCAGGTCGCAGGCCTCTTTGGTGAAAGCGATGCGGAAAAGACCAGGCGCCTTGCCCGAGCACAGCGCGAACAGGCCCAAGATGCCGCCATCTCCAGCCTGACCGAGCGGGTGTCGGATCTGGAGCGGGTCTTGCGCAGCGTTACCGGCGAGGTCCAGTCGGCCCAGCATCAAAACGTTCTCCTGCGCCAAGAGATCGTGCACATGAAGAAGGATTTCGACTATCGCGTCTGTCAGCTGTCAGCGCAGATCCTGAACAGCGGCAGCGGTGCCAGCGCTGATGGGGCCTCTACCCCGCAGCTCAACTGCAGTGGTTATGGCGCAAGCGCCGCCTCAGGTGCAGCCCCCGCGGCAGCTCCCGCACAGAACAATGGCGCGCCGTCGGCCCCCGCCCCTGCCCCCTTGGCGGCAGAGCCCGGTACGCTCGGCACCCTGCCCTCCGGCACCCCGCTGCCACGACCGGGCCGCGAAATAACCGTCAATATGGGCGCGGTAGCCTCCGGCTCGCGCACCAGCAGTGCCCCCACAGCCGCAAGTGGGGCCTCCTTCGACAGCGCCATGAAGCTCCTCGCCCAGGGCCGCTACAGCGAAGCCCAGGCAGCCTTCCATAGTTTTGCCACAGCCAATCCCGATGATCCCAAGGCGGCACAGGCGGTCTATTGGGATGGATCGATTTCCTATGTACAGAAGGACTATGCCAGCGCCGCACGTGCCTTTGCCGAAGAAATCAAGACCTACCCGCATGCCGAGCTCGCCCCCCAAAGCATGCTGCGCCTTGGCCAGTCGCTGATCGCGATGAAGCAGAAGCAGGAAGGCTGCACCACCCTTGCCGCGCTCCACATCAAATATCCCAGAGCCTCTGCCAATGTGCGCCGCGAGGCCCGCGCAAGCCGCAGGGACGCCCATTGCCACTGAGCTCGCGGGGGCCTTCGCAGCCAGCATGGCCGCGCTGCCCCAGCGGCCCTGGCCGGCCGCGGTCGCGGTCTCCGGCGGCGCCGATTCCCTTGCTCTGTGCTGGCTTCTGGCCCATTGGGCCAGGCAGAACGGGCTGACACCTCCCGTCGTGCTCAGCGTCGATCATGGCCTTTGCCCGGGCTCTGATGCCATCGCCCAGACGGTGATCCTCCAGGCCCGACAGTGGCAGCTGCCTGCCCACCTCCTATCCTGGAAGGAGCCCAAGCCTCTGCGCAATCTGGAAGCGGCCGCCCGCGACGCCCGCTACCTGCTCCTTGGTCAGTGGTGTCTCAGCCACGGCATCAAGGGCCTTTATGTCGGCCACACCCTCGAAGATCAGGCCGAGACCATCTTGCTGCGGCTCGGGCGCGGCTCCGGCGTCGACGGGCTCTGCGCCATGTCCGGCCTCGGCCCCTTTCCGCGCGAGGGATTTCGCGGGCTTGAGCTCGTGCGCCCGCTCCTGGCGCAACCGCGGGCCCCGCTGCGTGCCCTGCTGCAGGAACTGGACATCCTCTGGCACGAGGATCCCATGAACGAGGATCCGCGCTTTTCCCGGGTCAGGATCCGCCAGGCCTGGCCGGTCCT
>JAKAVI010000114.1 GCA_021817355.1 Pseudomonadota bacterium
TGGTGACGAGATTGAAGATAAAATTACGAACGAGGCAAAGGCCGTCTCCCTGATTACATCGCTTGATGCGACGGCCAACGACTATGTGGCGCTTCTAACTCCACTCCAGCACCCGCGCTGGCAGGGCTATCCGAACGGTACGCGCAAGGCAGTCAACATTCTCATCAATGATTTGTCGGCGGTACAGATACGCCCTCTGGCGCTTGCGATTGCACAGAAGTTTGAACAGAAGGAGGCGCTGAAGGCGTTTCAGTTGCTTATTTCTTGGTCTGTGCGCTTTCTCATTGTCGGCGGCGGGAGCCAAGGCAAGCTTCACAGGTATTATGGAATGCGAGCCAAGGAAGTCACCGAGGGTAAGATCACAACTGCAAAGGGGCTGGCCGAAAGCATGAAGGACCTTGTGCCCGGCAATAAGCAGTTCGCAGAAGAATTTAGCAAAGCTAATGTCAGTAAGGCGCCGCTGGCTAGGTACTATCTCCGGGCGATAGAGCTTTACGGTAAAGAAAAGTTTCCACAGTTGCTTATCAACGAAGACCCCGACGCCGTTAATCTTGAGCATGTTCTTCCTCTTAACCCTTCAAAGGAGTGGAAATTTGATGCTGAAATGGGTCCCACGTTCCACAAACGCATCGGCAACATGGTTTTGCTCGGAGCCAAGGACAACATGACTCTTGGAAACGGCGATTTTGCGTCCAAGAAAAAGGTCCTCGCCGCTAGCCCGTTCACAACTACCGCAGAAGTCGGCGCGCGAGATAAGTGGGACGCGGAAGAGATCAGGAGCCGGCAATTAAAACTGGCGGAACTAGCTCCAAAGGTCTGGCCACTTTGACCGAAGTCGCCCCCACCGAACTTAAGCATGCGGTGGAGTCCCAGCACGGCGGCACAGCCACGCTTGCCCAGTCAGTGCCGGTCCATGAGACGCACGAGGGCAAGCCAGTTTGGGATGGCACGGTCCATATATTCGACCTGGAGGGAAGCCCCAGCGGGGCTACACGGGCCTATGCATGGTCATACGAGCGAGATGACGACAGTCGCCGTTTCTTCGCCGTGCTGCATGGAGGGCAGATAGACAGCCCGGTAGCGGCTGTGAGGGCCGCTATTGTGGCCGAACATAGAGCTAAAAACAGGTGAGGCCGGCACCCGTAGGTCCGGCCTCTAATCCTGGTCCACAAGGGCTCCCCCCGAAGGTGGAGACGATCCCTGCAGCTCATGTCTTAGGGTACCCGGGAAGTTCTTAAAGATGCAACCCCCGTTCTCCTGCACTGCGACAACGTTTAGCGCACTGGAAGGTTCACTCGCTGCGCCACGGCTAGCCCGATATCTTGGGGAATCGAGCGGGGATAAGCACCTCGGGTTGCGTCTATACGTCTGGAATGGCTACCTTTGCGAGGCTTTCTATCTTCCCGCACAGACTGCCGAAGTCTGCGTCCGTAACGCTATTCATAAGGTGTTGCAGGAAAAGCACGGTGCCAATTGGTATCAACGAGGCAGTTTCCTATGCACCCTTCCGGATCGGCTTCGGCGAGAGCTCGACGACGTAATCCGGGACGAGCGCGGCACGCACGGCACGGGCATGACATCCGACCACATTGTCTCGGGCCTCTCGTTCGGCTTTTGGGTTCATCTGCTGACGAAACCCTACGAAGGAGTATTCTGGCCTACTCGTTTTGGCTTGGCGTTCCCGCACAAGCCGAACGAAGTTGGCCGCATGGACCTATATACGCGGTTGGATAGGTTGAGGATTTTCAGGAACCGAATCGCCCATCACAAACCCATATTTGATAAGGGGCCGAAGGCTGAATATCTCAACATGCTGGACCTGATCTCATGGGTATGCCCTGATACCCGATGGTTCATCGGTCAAATTTCCCGGGTTGATCAGACCATCGGGATGAAGCCGCGAATTTGAGAGCAGCTATCGTGGCGGAAATGAGGAGCGAAAAATGGATCGTGAAAAGCTACAACGTGACATCGATACGCTAAAAGAATCTATCGCCTTAGCGAAAATGAACTTGCACGAGATGAACGCAGCGGAAGTAAGGGCGGTCCTCGGCCATATCACAATCCTAATGCGGGAATTGGAGCCGCTGCAAAATGCTCTCAAAGAGATCGAGAAGCACGGAACAGCGGCCCCTCCCAAGAAAAAATCAAATTAGGACACTACCTATAAGCTCACCAGGTTCGTGGAATTTCATGATGAGGTGAAAGGAAGTAAGGGGAAGTATATATGAATGACGGGAAACCAAACCTACTGAATTTAGGACCGGTCTCGACGAGAATCGGACGAACATATCGGTTCGAATCCGCGCATCATCTTCCGCATCTACCCGTGGAACATAAGTGCAGGAACTTGCACGGACATAACTATCGCTTGGATGTGGTGGTTCGCGGGGAGCTGGACAGTCGCGGTTTTGTAAAAGATTTTGCTGAAATTGATGCTGAGCTAGCCCCTCTTATCAAAGCCGTCGATCACCGACTTCTAAACGAAGTACAGGGCCTTGAGAACCCAACAGCAGAGGTCATTGCAGCATGGTTCTATGCGCGAATTTCTGGCTGCGAGAGCGTACGGGTTTACGAAAACGATAACTGCTGGGCTGAAGTGACGATAGGCTGATGTTTCAGAAGAGAATTGATGGGGGGCCATGCGCAAATCGGCGTTGGCTTTGTTTTCAGGCGGCTAGGATTTCACAACATGTCTTGGTTGAACCTTGGAACATTTTGGAAGCATCAGAACGATCGGATTTGACTATGGTCAACACCATCGGGTTGGGCTTGACGTCCGGCCGAAGATATTGGCACGGCTGCGTTCTGAATTCCCACGTTGGTTAGAATGACTTAGGATGGATCATCGTCTCGGCCTAAAGCTACTCAGCCAGGTAAGCGAGATTGCGCTTACCCGAAACATTGAAATCTCGATGACCTAAACAGGGTTACCAGCTATACCCGCTCGGGCCATAACCCGAAAATCCCTTCGATTGATGACGTAGAAATTACCGGTGACCAAGTCGCAAAATTCTAGTCAGAATTTGGGAATTTTTTGCGTGGGAAATCGCGCGTCGCCTCGACGAATTCGCGATATGTGGCGTAGGCCTTGTTGTGGGTTAGATGCTTGTGCATCAGGCTCCACAGGCGCTCGATCGGGTTTAAAAGCGGACAATAGGCGGAAACGAAGTGCAGCATAATCATGGGGCTGTAGCATGGCAGAACTACGAACTCGGGGTAACGCGGATTTTGAGGTGCCAGGAGGATCGTGATTCGCTCGGGGAGTAGTGATTCCCGACGAGAAGCAGTTTGGCCGCACTCAACATCCGCTTTCTTGAGGAGGAGGTGGTGCCACGGGACCGGCAGGCCCTGCTCCTGAAGCATTTTTCGCAGGTGGAGGACGACCGCGAGCCCTGGCAGGTGCATACCCCTGGCCGAGGTTTTACTCCTGGCCACCTGCGCCACGATTGCTGCCTGCGATGACTTCGGCGAGATCGAGGCCTAGGGTGAGCATCGCCTGGATTTCCTGCGCCAGATTGCCCTTTTCCACCACAGCATTCCGGGCAGCCGGTGGCTGGGTCTTCTGCTTAATCGGATCGATCCTGTTGTGTTCGAGCACTACTTCGAGAGCTGGGTTGCCGAAGTATGACCGCAGCGGCCCGCGTTCATTGCTATCGACGGCAAAACCTCCCGGCGCAGACACCATCGACGCAAGGGGGTCAAGGCCATGCATGCGCTCAGTGCCTACACCACCACCGCAAAGGCTGGTACTGGCGCAGATGAGCGTGCCAGAAAAAGCCAACGAGATCACGGCCATTCCCGACCTGCTGGACGACTGGCCGACGCCGGGCAGCTCAAAGGCGCGTTCACTCGGATTCTTTACAGTATTGCCCAGCGCAGACAAAGGCTGTCCGCGCGCGTGTCATCCACAACCTTCCCCACCGCGGCCAAGGGCGAAGGGCCGGTGTTCGCCAGCCACAGCTTACATGCGTGCAGGAACCTCAATGCCGAGCAGATCGAGCACCTTGATGAGGACCGCCAGCGTCAGCCGCAGCAGTTCCAGACGTGCCAGCCGGATATTGCGATCTTCCTCCGCGAGAATGTGGTGGGCGGCGTACACGCGCGAAAAGCGTTGGGCAAGCTCGAAGGCATAGTCGCACAGGATATTGGGCGCACGCTTCTCTTCGGCATTGGCCATGGCCTCAGCCAACAGCAACAGCTGCAGCATCAAAGCCCGCTCCTCGACCGAATCAAGGACATGCCCGCTGACCTCATCCAGCTCTGCGGCAGCTGCCTTGCGCAGGATCGACTGGATACGGACAGCGGCATATTGCAGATAGGGGCCGGTCTTGCCTTCAAAACGCATGAAACGGTTGAGGTCAAAGACATAATCGGTGGTTCGATGGTTGGAAAGATCGGCAAACTTGATCGCGGCGATACCCACCTTGCGTGCAATCTCGGCCCGTTCGTCGTCGCTGTAATCTGCCGCCAACCCCGCTTCGGCGAGCCGCTTCAGGGCTTCGTCCTTGGCCATGGCAATGAGTTCGTAGAGCTTCATCACCCCGCCAGCGCGGGTTTTGAACGGCTTGCCGTCAGGCCCGTTCATAGTGCCAAAGCCGGCATGCTCAAGATGAACCCGCCTGGCCAGCCCGGCTTTGCGGGCGGCGCGAAAGACCTGCTCGAAATGCACGTGCTGCCGCTGGTCGACGATGTAGAGAATGAGATCGGGGTCATGCCGGCTGACCCGGGCCAGGATAGTGGCAAGATCGGTCGTGCCATAAAGCACGGCGCCGTCGGACTTGAGGAGCAAAAGGGGCGGCATCTCCTTTTTGTCATCGGGCTCAGCAACTGCCATTACCAGCGCCCCATCGCTGGAGACCGCAAGTCCGCGGCGTCTCAGATCTGCGATCATGTCGCCAATCAAGGGATCCGCGTCGGACTCGCCGTTCCATTCATCAAAATGTACGCCGAGCGATGAGAATTCGCGGGTCAGCCCCTCCTCGGAGACACGGACGAAATGCTGCCACAGGGCGCGGTAGCCAGGGCGCCCGGCCTGCAGTTCGGCAGTCGCCAGCCGGGCCGCCTCCAGCCGCCCCGGATCGGACTTGCATGCCGCAGCGGCTGCCGGATAGAGCGCCTCCAGATCGTCCATGCTGACCGGTGAGGCGGCGGGATATGGCCCCTCATGGTGGGCATCGAAATATACCGGTGCCAATCCTCGGATTTGGATCTCCGAGATCAGTTGACCCATCTGCAGCCCCCAGTCACCCAGATGAACATCACTGATCACCCGCCAGCCATTGGCGCGAAACAGCCGTTGCAGGCAGTCGCCGATGATCGATGAACGCAGATGGCCCACATGCATGGGTTTGGCAACATTGGGACCGCCGAAATCCATGATGGCAAGCCGCCCGCCACCAGTCCGGGGCGCACCGAGCTCAGCGCTCCGCAGCTGCGCCCGCAGACGACTTTGGAGCTCCCCGTCGCGGACGTCGAGATTGATGAAGCCCGGCCCGGCAACCTCTATCCGGGCCAGGAGCGGATCGTGCTCGAGCCGCCTGGCGAGGCGTGTGGCCAGTTCGCGCGGATTGACCCGCTGAGCCTTGGCCGCAGCCAATGCGCCATTGCACTGGAACTGAGCCAGATCAGGGCGGTCGGCGAGGCGCACCTGCCCGAGATCTGCGGCCAGGCCCTCGGCAACAAAGGCGGCGGCCACACGCTGCGACAGGTCTTCCAGAAGACCCATCAGAGCCCGTCCCTGCGGTTATATTCAAGCTCGCGCTTGTTCAGCTGCAGCCCGGCGAGCAACTGATAGTCAAAGGCCATCTTGTCGAGCGCGACATGGATCTCGGCAGAGCTGATATGATCGCTAAAAATCGCCGTGGTCTGGCCAGGGGCAAAGTGGAAGCGGATCGTGAAGATGCGCTTGGCGGTAATGTCTGCACCGCTGTGGATTGCCACAAAATAAGGAACGCTATAGGTGACGGCCGTCGCCGACGGGCCCCGGGTGGCACGGAAATGCAGGGCCAATGTGGAATCGACGATGCGGGTCTTGTTATGCAGGGTGCAGTCGGTACTTACCCCGGTCAGTTCTACCCGGTAAAGCATGTGCGCCGGGTCCTCGCTGGCACCCGGGGCAAATTTGGTCAGGGACGATGCATCGACGAGGCCGGCGGCCGTCGGGCAGGAAGGATTAACATTGCTCGCGCAGCCCGACAGGGCTGCACAGGCGGCCAGAGCCGCGAAGGCTGACAGCAGAACTTTGCGCAACATATCTCTCACATTCGATCCGGCAGCGTGGGGGCATGATACCCTGCGCGCCGAATGGCTTGCCCTGCGGCAGGGGACCATCCCACTTCCGCTTGACTTTTCAGATGCCCGGGCCGACTCCATGGCCAAGTCCCGCGGGCGCGGGACTGTAACCAAGCGGATCAGCCATGGGAAGCGCAGACCATCTTCGCGAGGGCCTCTCGCCGTCATCGGACAAACCGCATCTGACCCTTTTGCTTGCCGCCCCCCGGGGCTTTTGTGCCGGCGTCGAGCGGGCGATCCGGATCGTCGAGCTGGCACTCGAAAAATATGGTGCCCCGGTCTATGTGCGCCATGAGATCGTCCACAATCGCTTTGTGGTTGAACGCCTCGAAAAGCTCGGCGCTGTCTTTGTCGAGGAGCTGAAC
>JAKAVI010000347.1 GCA_021817355.1 Pseudomonadota bacterium
AACAATAGCTGAAGCGGAGACTGTTGGCGTTGCGATGGGTCGCGCTTCGCCGTTCGGCGGTAGAGCCTGATATCGGCGCCAACCCCTCGCGCGCGAAGCGCTCGGCCGTCTTCAGAGCGTTGGCATTCCAGCCTTCACGTGCCTCGTCGTTCTTGTAACCGGGTCCGGTGTCGATAATGAGCAACGCCTTAGTGCGTGCCGGATGGGCCAGATGAAAGGCAAGGCTCATATAGCCTCCGAGCGACAGGCCGCCGATGATGGCGCGGTCCGCTCCCGCTGCGTCGAGCAAGGCGGCCATGTCGGCCACGGTCGCCTCTTCAGAATAGGCGGAGGCGTCTTCGGGATAATCGCTGCGGCCGTGACCGCGCATGTCCCACAAAATCAGCCGGTAGGATTTTGCCAATGGCGCGATTTGGCCGGCCCACATCTGTGAGGTTGCCGAATAACCATGGGTCAGAAGAAGCGCAGGTCCTTCGCCATGGCTTTCGTAATAGATCTTAACTCCGCCGCGATCGAGATAGGGCATGGCTTGCTCCTCCTTAGGTGCCGGTGAAATTGCCCGGTCGCCGTTCGGCGACCGCACGAATGCCTTCGGCAAAGTCCCGGGTTTGGCGCAGTGCCGCCTGTGCGATAAATTCCTTGTCGGTTTGGATCTTTACCTGCTCGGCCAGGGCCTCGCGCAAGGTGGCGCGGGTGGACTGGACAGCGAGCGGAGCGTTTTCCGCAAGTTCACGTGCCAGTGAAAGGGCCGCCCCGATAAGCTCGCCTGTCGGGACCACCTCGTCGACGAGCCCCCAGGACAGCGCCTCCTGCGGCTTGATGCGCCGCCCGGTCAGGCACATCAGCGTTGCCTTCTGCATGCCGATCACGCGCGGCAGGGTATGGCTGATGCCAAAGCCCGGATGAAAGCCGAGCTTGACGAAATTCGCCGAGAAGCGCGCCTCAGGTGCTGCGATGCGAAAATCGGCGACAAGGGCAAGACCAAGTCCGGCGCCGATCGCGGCGCCCTGTATAGCCGCGACGATGGGCTTTTTGGCCGCAAAGAGCCGCACCGCTTCCTCATAAAGCTCATTGATACCGCGTGTGGACGATCCGCCAGTGGGTGCAGGGGCGGAAAAATCCGCCCCGGCGCAGAAGCTTTTGCCTGAGGCACAAAGCACTGTTGCGCGCAGATCGCTTCGGGCATCGATGACGGCAAGGGCGTTGGCCAGCTCGCGTATCATCTCGACCGTCACGTGATTATGTGGTGGCCGGTTCAGTTCGACGCGCGCCACCCTACCCTCGATATGGATGGAAATTTCGTCTTTAGGATCCTGCATCGCCATCACCGTTTGGTTCCCAGAAGATTGCGCGCCACCACCCATTTATGCACCTCGGTCGGCCCGTCGAATATCCGCATCGTGCGCAGGCGCGAGGCCATCAATTGCAGCGGCAGCTCCTTGGTCATGCCCATGGCGCCAAAGCATTGCATGGCGTGATCGACCACCTCCCATGCCATTTCGGTGGCATAGGACTTGATCATGGAGATTTCGAGCCTGACGTCGCGGCCCTGGTCGAGTTTCCAGGCACAGTCATAGGTCATCAGCCGCGCCGCATGGATACGGGTGGCCGCGTCAGCCACCCACCACTGGATCGCCTGCCGTTCGGAGAGAGGCTGGCCGAAGGTGACGCGCTGTGGCGCGAATTCGCACATCATGTCGAGCGCCCGGCTTGCCATGCCGATGGACCAGGCTGCCATCTGGATGCGGCGGGTGCCAAGACGCAGCTGCATGGGAGCAAAGCCCTGGCCCTCACGCCCCAAAAGTTTCCAACCTGCGACGCGGCAATCCTCCAGCACGACCTCATAGGTGTGGACGCCGCCGATCATGGGAATACGGCGCAGCACATTGAAGCCGGGGGTGGCCTTGTCGACGAGGAAGGCCGAGATGCCGCCGCGGGCGCGCTTTTCCTTGTCGGTCACGGCCATGACGATGGTGAAATCCGCCTCGGCGGCGCGGCTGGTCCAGATTTTACGGCCGTTCAGGACCCAGTCCTCGCCATCGCGTTCCGCGCGGGTGATCATGGCGGCGGGATCAGATCCGGCGCCCGGCTCGGAAATGGCGATGGCCGAGATCGTCTTGCCCGCCACATAGGGGGCGAGATAGGCCTCGCGCTGGCGCTCGTTCACCGTGGCCATGAGCATGCGCAGGTTGGGTGAATCCGGTGGCAGCGTATAAGGGGTGATGGTACGGCCCATTTCCTCATTGACGCCGACGAGGGCCACGGCAGGAAGATCAGTGCCACCCACATCTACCGGTGCATCGAGCCCCCAAAGTCCGAGCCTGCGCGATACCTCATCGATGCGGCTGTGCTCCTCTGGGCCGATGCCAAGCCCCTTGCCACTGGCCTCACGCGCCAGAACGGAGGGCTCCAAGGGTATCAATTCGTCCGCGACGAAGCGATGTACCAGCTCCTTCAACATGCGGTCTTCTTCAGAGAGCTCGAACTCCATGCTCACTCCATCGCCTGAGGTTGAATGATAATGCCGCGCGCCAGGAAGTCATCGATCTGCGCGTCCGTGACCCCTGCCTCACGCAGCAGCACACGGCTGTGTTCACCGATCTGCGGCGCGGGTGAGCGTACGCTGGCCGGGGAGCGGGAAAATTTCGTGGTCGGGCGCACATAACGCAGCGTGCCTTCGGTGGGATGGGTCATGGTCCGAAAGAGCCCTGAAGCCTCAAGCTGGCGATGCCCAGGCAGTTCGTCGATGGCCAGCAGCGGGGACGCCGGAATGTCGAGGCGCTCGCAGATCGCCATCCACTCGGCGCAGCTACGCTGGGCCGTCTCCTCGCCTAGCACCGCATAGAGCCTCTGGATGTTGGCGTTGCGCTGGTTGGGGTCTTCCAGCTCCAGGCTGGCTAGAAGATCCTCACGGCCGATGGCCTTGAAGAACGCGATCCAGTGGGCGGTGGTATAGGGCAGGATGGCGATGTATCCGTCCTTGGTGGGTGAGGGCGCGCGCCCGCCGCTGAGCAGCCGCGCATAGCCGGCAGGACCAGCTGGTGGCTCAAAGGTCATGCCGCCCAGATGTTCAGCCAGCATGAAGGACGCAAAGGTTTCGAACATGGGGACTTCGATGAACTGTCCTTCGCCGCTCCTCTGGCGATGAAACAGCGCGGCCAAGATCGCATTGGCGACCGCCATGCCAGCGGTCTTGTCGGCTACCAGCGTCGGTACATAGGCAGGCTGGTCGCGGCCGATGCTCACCATGGCAGCAAGCCCGCTGGCGGCTTGGATGATGTCGTCGAAGGCGGGTTTGGCGCGGTCCGGTCCGTCCTGATCAAAGCCGGTGGCCGCGCAATAGATGATCCGGGGGTTCAGCGCCCTCACCGCCTCATAGCCAAAGCCAAGCCGCGCGATCGCCTCCATACGTATGTTGTGAACCAGTACGTCGGCGGTCGGAATGAGGCGGGCAAAAAGGTTGGCGCCTTCTGTCGATTGCAGGTTGATGCCGAGCGAGCGCTTGTTACGATTGAGGGCAAGAAAGATGGAGCTCATGCCTTTGTGCAGCGAGACGCCGTTGGCACGCATCATGTCGCCTGAGGGGCCTTCCACCTTGATGATGTCGGCGCCGTAATCGCCGAGGATCTGCGTCGCCAAGGGCCCGAGAACGACCGAAGTGAGATCGAGCACGCGAACGCCGGAAAGTGGTCCGGCCGCGTGCGGAAGCTCTCTGCTCTGCGTCCCAGCTGACATGGCATCAATTTATGGGAGGCGAGCGGGCTTGTATATCTGGCGTCGGAATTATTATGTATATGACCGTGCTCTGGCGGCGGAGCGCTGGGCAGGGGTGCCAAAGCGGTCAAATCGGTCAGGCAAGTGCTCGAGATCCTTGAATATCTCGAGTGCAAGCCCCGGCCCCTGGCGCCGAAGGAGATCACTCTAAAACCGGGCATGCGCTGTCGAGCGCCTCGATGCTGCTGAAATTCATCGCGGCCCAGGTGGGTAGGGGTCAGAGCTGACCCGATCTGCGGCATTGATCAAGCCATTCGACGGTTCGATAGGTCGTTGGTGTCGAATGACAGGAGGCACAGGCGTAGAGCGCCCTCCTAGGTCGCAGCCCGGTACTTGCGTTGGTGCCGATTAACGTCCCCGCACAAGAGCCGTTGGCGTGAAAGAGGGGCCTTACAATTCGGCCTCCAGCATCAATTTGGTGATCGTCGGCGGCACGGCGAGAAAACCGCCTGGACCCCCGCACCTTGAACCGCAGCTCTGCCGTCGCCGTATTGCGGATTATGGGCTCAAGCGGCACCGCTTCCAGTCCCGGCTCCGTGAACTCCACTGTCAGCGCCGGAGGAATGCGCCTGGGAACCGCAAAGATCAGGGGTTGGCCGTCTCCCAGTACATGAGCAGGCCTTTGACGCCGGTTGTCTTCTGATGGACGAAAATCAAGGCCTGGTCCTGGCTGATGGCTTGCTCATTGTACGGGCTTTCCAAAACCACGACGCGGTTTTCGTCGGGCCACAGGTCCGACTTTGGCGGCGGTCCTGAAAGAATTTGAATCGAAAACCAATGCGCCCACGTCACAGCCGCCGTGTCCGTGTGCAGCAACGCGCTGTCGGATGGCGTGATCCAAAGATGGAGTGCGAGTCGATCGTCTATCGGTTTGGAGCAGCGGTAGATAATGTCATCGTCACGCGTATCGGTAACGGCGGGTGCCGGTCCACAATTGCCAGCGAAAGGCACATCAACGAGGTGGCTACGGAAATCGCAAAGATTGGTTCGCCAAACTGCGTCTCGTTTATCGCCCCCGCATAGTTGATGCGGCCTGTGGCGTGATAGGAAATCCGCACACTTTTGACGCCGCCGCCGTCCGGCTGTTTGGCGGTCTTGGTCTCGATGTAGAGCGAGCCGTCCTTGTCCTGGCGAAACTCAAAGCAAAACGCACGATAGGAGGCTGTCTCTGATCTCAGGATGATCCGCCGCATCGTATAAGGCTCGCAAATTCACGATGGGCGTTGCAATCCCAAACCGAGCGCGGCGGGTGCGGCGAAGGCCAGCAGAAAATCGGCGGCCTTCGAGGCACGGGACGCGGCGTTGATAATGGCGCGGGCGCCAATCTTCAAGACGGCCAGCCAGTTGCCGATATAGTCGGCATCGCGGTCGGGTTTCGATCCAAAAACGGTGGCGATCTTGTCGCGCAGCTCGGGATCGACGATTTCGAGGTGATGCTGGCCCACGAGAAAGCCCTGCAACACGAGGAGTCTTCCAATCTGGCGGGTCAGGATGTCGCTCCGGCGGGCGAGAACCGCAACCACTGCTTCAGGGTCCATTGCCGATAAGGCTGCGGCAGGCTCGGCTCCCGCTTCCAGGAATGGCGCGTCGGCTTCGTCCGTCAGATCGTTCATAAGAAAGTAGGTCTTCATGACGCCCAGTGCAGCACGCTCATGATTGCCCTCACCAATCCGCTTGAACAGGCTTTTGCCAGTGCCACGCAGCATGTCGACGATTCCGACGTGGGTCGCGATTGCTGCCATGCCGAGGTTCGCTTCTAGTCGCGCAGGCCCAAGGCGCGGAGCCAGACATCGATCTGGCCGAAGGCGTCCTGCTGCCACTGATCCAAAGAGCGGGGACCCTGAATTTCACTGCCGTCCACGAACTCGCGTAACCAAAGCGGACCAATGCGGTCGAAGTTGGCGAACTTTTCGTCGATATAGCGAAACCCTTTTCCGCCGTTCTCGTGGGCAAGGAGGGGACGGCGATCGTCGGCCAAGGCCTGCAGGCCGGCCGGATAGTTCAGGACGCAGTAATAGATGTCATACGCGTCCTTGCGCTTTTCGCGCTTGGCCAGCGCATGACCTTTCATGGCAAGCAGTGCCGGTATCCAGGCGATCGTGATTTCAACACGGTTGATGCCGCCTTCGGGTATTTCGGCTTCAATGGCGACCAGTTGCTGGAAGTGCAACGAAAGTTCGGCTCCGTCGGCCCGGATGACGGCAAAGTCATCGACCAGTGGGGGCACATTCTTGATGAATTCGCCGTTGCGCGGCATCAGAAAATCGACGACGACATCGATAGGCTCACCGCCGCCCTTGGAATCGACCTGACGCACCAGCTGGAAACGGCGCAAGCCGCCGCGCTGAGCATAGCCATGATCCATCAGCGTCTTGACCAGTTTGGCGTATTCCCCTTCGCCGAGCGCGGCCGGGTCCAGCCCCAGATTGATATCGGCGGTGCCGACGTGACCCATTTCTTCGCTCTTGATGAGCAGGGACGTCATCACACGCTTCCCATAACGTGCTGATGGTCAGCAGAAAACTGCCAGTGTGGAAAATCCACGAGGCCAACAAAAAGGCTAACAGCGCATTTTCTGTTGAAAACCTAGTCCTGGGCGTCCGCCATCTTTGCAACGCACTTTCCGTGTCCGACGAGAAGTTTGAAGTGACGAACAAGACCGATGCTGGCGTGCACAAGGGAAAACCCGGATGCGGCACGGCCCGAAAAGTACCTAGCGCTGGGTCCTAGCCGCCCTTATTCATCGATGATACGTTGATTTGGCGTGGCGGGTCGTTTTTTCCGGCGCGCGCGCACGAACTCGCTGCGCCTGTTGCATCGCGATTTGAATCTGAGTGTTTCTTGAGGGTTTCAACGATGGGCACGGTGCGGCCACACGGCCGCGG
>JAKAVI010000302.1 GCA_021817355.1 Pseudomonadota bacterium
CGGATTGGCCGGGAAATAATTGTCCGGATTGGCCACAAAGTTTGGCTTGAAGAACACCAGATAGGCAAAGAGCAGCGCAAACAGCGAGATGTAGAACGCGTCCTTCACCGTGTAGTAGGGATGGAAGGGCACCGTGTCCTGGGGCCCCTTGACGTCGATGCCAAGGGGATTGTTGTTGCCCGGAACATGCAGCGCCCAGATGTGCAGCCCGACCACGCCGAGAATAACAAAGGGCAGCAGATAGTGCAGCGAGAAGAAGCGGTTCAGGGTCGGACCACCCACCGCAAAGCCGCCCCAAAGCCAGGTGGTGATCGCCGTACCGGCATGCGGCACGACCTGGTCGATCGAGGAGAACAGGTTGGTGATCACGGTCGCGCCCCAGAATGACATCTGGCCCCAGGGCAGGACGTAACCGAGAAAGGCCGTCGCCATCATCAGGAGGTAGATGATGACGCCAAGGATCCACAACACTTCGCGCGGCGCCTTGTAGGAACCGTAATACAGGCCGCGGAAAATATGCACATAGACCGCGAGGAAGAACATCGAGGCGCCATCGGCGTGCAGATAGCGCATGAGCCAACCGTAATTGACGTCGCGCATGATCATCTCGACGCTGTCGAACGCCATCTTGCCGCGCGGTAGGGAGTGCATCGCCAGCACAATGCCGGTGAGGATCTGCATCATGAGACAGAACGTGAGGATGGCGCCGAAGGCGTACCAGAAGTTGAGGTTCCTCGGTGTCGGGAACGAGACCATCGTATCATGCGCAAAGCGCATGATCGGAAGACGCGTATCGAGCCAGCGGGTGAACCCGTTCGAAGGTGTGTAGTCGGAATGGCCGGCCATTCTGTACTCCTCAGCCGATCGTGAATTTGGAATGGTTCAAGAAATTGTCAGGCAGCAGCGGATGAGCTTTTAGTGCCTGATTGCGGCGAAAGCGCTGAGCGCTATTGTCGCGACCGTGCCCGGCACCGGACGATGCGCCCGGCGCCCTGACGAGATGGCAGGCACTTATGGCGCCCGCAGGCAAGCCCAGGTGAGCAGAAGATAGGCAGGCTGAGGCCCGGCCCGCGGCAGCGGCCGACCCACGCGCAACCCCCGCCCCAAGGACGCCAGTTACGCAAAGACGCTCATCGCGGCGATCGGCTTGGGCCGCTCTCATGACTGCCACGGGTCTACCCTCTGACGGGCTCGAGCCGGGTATAACAAAAAATCAGAAAGAGTGCAGCCGCCCCCGGATTACCGGCGCCCTCCCTAGGCGGGTGTAAAATAGTCAGTAGCCCCCGGAGGGTCTTGCGGCACGATGCCGCAGAAAAGCCTAAATCCGTCCGGTGCTTGCGGGCTTTCGCCGCAACGAGAGGGCATTTAAGGGGGCGCCCGCCCCTTTCCTGACCGGCCTGCCCCTTTGCAGCTCCCCGCAAGGCTCCAGGGGCGTGGAAAGCCAGAGCCCGAAGGCGGCTGATTCGCCCCGGCCTTGGGGGGCACAATGGGCCGAAAACCGCCCTCCTCTTGCCTGTGCGCCCTCAGCGGCGTTCCCCCTTGAGGGCTTCATTCTTCGGCAGCCGTGCTAGAGAAGATGGATGCCTCCGCTTTATCTTGCCCTCTACCAGCCCGACATCCCCCAGAACGCCGGCAGCCTGATGCGGCTTGCGGCCTGTCTTGGCATCACCCTCGAGCTCATCGAGCCCATCGGCTTCACCCTCAGCGATCGGGCCCTCAAGCGCGCCGGCATGGACTACATCGCTCTGGCGGACATCGTGCGTCACCTCTCCTGGGAACACTTCAGCAGCGCCCTCAAGGACCGCGGCAGCCGCCTCATCGTCTTGACGGCCCACAGTCCCTTTTCCTACACGGATTTCAGCTTTGCGCCGGGTGACACCCTGCTCGTCGGCCGGGAAAGTGCCGGGGTCCCTTTCGAGGTGCACGCGGCGGCCCATGCGCGGCTCAGGATTGCGCAGCGGTCTCAGACCCGCTCGCTCAACGTGGCCCAGGCTGCGGCCATGGTGGTGGGAGAAGCGCTGCGTCAGACGAAAGGCTTTCCGCAATGAGCAACACGGACCCCGATGCCCGCAAGGCGCGGGCGCGAAGCTGGTTCAAGAGCCTGCGTGATGGGATCTGTGCCGCCTTCGAGGCCCTGGAAGACGAGCTTGATGGGCCCATGCGCGATGCCGCGCCCGGACGCTTTGTGCGCAAAGCCTGGCAGCGTGCGCCCGAGGAGGGAAAGGATGCCGGCGGCGGGGTCATGGCCCTCATGCATGGGCGGGTCTTCGAAAAGGTCGGGGTCAACGTCTCGACCGTCCATGGCCGCTTCAGTCCCGAATTCGCGCGGCAGATCCAAGGCGCCGCAGAAGACCCGCGCTTCTGGGCAAGCGGCATCTCGCTCGTCGCCCACATGCAAAATCCCCATGTGCCGGCGGTGCACATGAATACCCGGCATATCATCACCACCAAGGGCTGGTTTGGCGGCGGCGCCGATCTGACCCCAATGTTCGAGGCCAAGGAGGCGGCAGATTTGTTTCATGCCGGCCTCAAAGGGGCCTGCGACGCGCATGATGCGAGCTACTACCCCCGCTTCAAGGCCTGGTGCGACGAATATTTCTATCTGCCCCACCGCGGCGAGCCGCGCGGGGCCGGAGGCATCTTCTTCGACCATCTGGACAGCGGTGATTGGGAGGCCGATTTCGCCTTTACCCAGGCGGTGGGGCTGGCATTCCTCAACACCTATCCCCACATCGTAAGACAGAGCATGAACCGGCCCTTCAGCCCGGAGGAACGCAGCCATCAGCTCGTCAGACGTGGCCGCTATGTCGAATTCAACCTGCTCTATGATCGCGGCACGACCTTCGGCCTTAAGACCGGCGGCAATGTGGAGGCCATCTTGATGTCACTTCCCCCACAAGCCAGCTGGCCCTGATCTAAGGCTGACGCCATCTTGCCCGGACATTTTTCCTCAGCCCTTGCCGCCCTCTTTCAGGTCATCCTGATCGATCTCGTACTGGCCGGCGACAATGCGGTGGTGATCGGCACCGCTGCCGGGCGGCTGTCGGGCAGCCGCCGCAACAAGGTGGTGTTCTGGGGCATGTCGCTGGCCGTGGTGCTGCGCATCGGCCTTGCCCTCATCGCCGCCAGCGTCCTCAGCATCCTCGGCCTGATGCTGGCCGGCGGGGTCCTGCTGATGTGGGTGGCCTGGCGGCTTTATCGCGACATCGCCGCGCATCACGCAGCACGGCGCAAGCACGGCAGTGACCAGAGCCAGGCCCTGAGCACCCTCGAGGGCCCTGCCGCCATGCGCAAGGCCATCTTTCGCATCGCCGTCGCCGACGTTTCGATGTCGCTCGACAATGTGCTCGCGGTTGCCGGGGCGGCGATGGGCCATCTGTGGGTCCTGGTGATCGGGCTTTTGCTCTCCATCGCCCTGACCGGGATTGCGGCCACCGCCATTGCAGCCCTCCTGCGCCGCCATCCCTGGCTCAGCTATGCCGGCGTCATCATCATCCTCTATGTCGCCTTGCGCATGATGTGGCAGGGGAGCCTCACGCTCTTTCACGCGATGGGCTGAGCTTCAGTCGAGCTGCAAGAAGAGCGCGGTCGCATCATCGCTTTGCTTGAAGCGGGGATAGGCATGACCAAGAGGATCAGCGCGCTCGATCGCCCGCAGTTCCTGTCCAAGCCCCGCAAGACCTTCCCCGGCACGGCTGATCAGGCCGTTGAGGTCATAGCGCCTATAGTCGCTGACAAGAGCAAGAAAGCCGTCACTTGCCAGAAGCAGCCGCGAGCCTTTGGGCAGCATGAGCCGCGTGACGTGCGCCCGCCCCAGCGCCGCGGTGTCCGGACCGAAGAGATAATAGCCATCCTTGGTGTTCACCCGATTGCGGGCCTGGCGCAGGGCCGGCAAAAACTCCGCGCGGCCCGGCCCGGAGGTGGGCGCAAGGCCACTGCGCGCCGCCAGCTGCGCCACGCGCTCCCGCTCGGCCTCCTTGCTGGCGAGCGCTTCCCCTACAATGCGCGCGTCACAGCCAGGTGCTGCAATCACCGCAGCACAATCGCCAAACCAGATGGCATCAATGCCACCTTCAACGTCCACGCACAGCATCATCGAGGCAAAGGGTATCTCCCAGGTTGCCTCAGGCCGGCGCAGAGCCAGCCCGGTAAAGGAGTGCGCGGCATCACGCAGTGCGGCATCTACCGCTGCAGGGCCCGCAAGAGTGGCCTCAAGATGGGCCATCAGCCGTCGGGCGCCAAAGCGCGCAATCCAGGCCGCATCGCTCTTTCCCGGCAGAAGCGGCTCGCCGAGGCCGGTCGCCCCGTCGAGCACCACCGCGCCCGCAGGGCTGACCGCAAAGGCGTCTTCATTGGCTTTTTGTGCATTGCCAGGCTCAGAGAAACTGTCGAGGAGCGTCAACGCCATGAGCAATCTTCTGCCTGCAACCGGCCCCAGGACTAGAGACTTTATTGGCCAAGACCAACACGCAATGCTAGTCCCAATGCGCGCGCGTCCAAACCACTTTGCCCTCTACGCATCATCCCCCTCGCCTGCTGGCTCGTCACCCGGCACTGGGGCTGACGGCTTTGCCCGTACCGGATCATGATCTGCCGCCATCGGGATTTGAGAGCGGCCCGCCTGGCTTTTCTCCAGCACGCATAGCGCATTGATCCATATGTGGACCTCGGATAATCGCGGAGGACGCCTGGTTTGCCGGTCAAGCCGCGATCAGCCGATGTCCACACCAAAATCCAACCACAAAAATGGTAATTGCTCAGGCCCTCTGCGTGGCGGATGCTACGGCGGCAGAGGGCCTGAGCAATTACGTTGCGGTCATTCGAGGAAATTATCTGTCCCTCGAACGACCCGGGCTCATACAAAGCTAAGTAGCCGAATGTTTGCCCGCTACTGCGCTCCGCAGTGCCGCTGATAATACCCGGCAAAATCCACTGACGGGCCGCGGTTCAACGCCAACTCGGTCACACGCCGCACTTGTGCGCCATTGTCTTGGCGCAGTGCATCTTCACGCCATGCGCTCTCTTGGGCGTAGCGCAGAAGGTAAGGGCCAGCGACGTGGTGATGATGGCCAAGTTCGGCCCGACGCGGGCGGCTGAAATAGCTCTCGGCCATGTTCGTGCAAGCGCCATCGTAAGAATAGGCTTCCTGATGGTTGATGCGCTTCATCTCGTAGCGGGCGTGCAATTCATTCCAGCTTGAGGCTTCGTCGGTATTGATGAGAGTGCCCACGTTCACGCGCCACTTGATCCAAGACATAACTGGATTTGCCTTCGTCTATGATCCGATTGGCCAGCGCTTTGTTGCTCGCGGAGGTGAAAAATATAATTACGCCCGCGAAGAAAGAGCCGCAGAGATTCCGGCACCATCGTCGCGTGGATAGTTCGCTGAACGCCCTTTTCCCTTTGGGCCAACATACCGGAAAAGACAAGGCTCCCGCCTTGCGGCGGGAGCCCAGAGCAAAACCCCAAGAGTTTTACTGCACGGCGACGAAGAACTCCGCCTGACCGCGACGGACGGTGAGCAGCATCGGCCGTCCCTTGGGATGACTGCGTATGGCAGCATTAAGCCCACCAGGATTGGTCACCGGCCGGTGATCGACGCTCGTGATGATGTCACCTGGCTCAAGCCCTGCATTGGCCGCCTCGCTGCCTTGCTGGACCTGTTCCAGATAGACGCCCTTGATCTGGCCGTAATCGGGGCTGTCCTGGGGGATCGGACCTACAGTGATACCCGAGAGGAAGCCATTGGCAGACGTTGCGGTTCCTGCCGCCGAGCGCGACTTCTTGAGGGCGAGGGTAACCTCGACGGTCCTGGAATGACCGTTGCGCAGATAGGTGATCTCGACCTTGGCATTGGGTCCGAGATCGGCGACCTTGTTGCGCAGTTCGCTGCTGCTCGGAACCTTCTGGCCATTGAGCTTGATGATCACGTCGCCAGCCTTCAGTCCCGCGCGTTGCGCCGGGGTGCCTGGCAGGACTTCGGAGACTACCGCTCCTTCGTTGACGCTAAGGCCCATGGCCTGGGCCAGCGACGGGGTCAGGTTCTGCACCATCACCCCCAGCTCGCCACGGGTAACCTTGCCGTGATTGATCAGTTCCTGGGCGATGGTGCGCACCATGTTGACGGGAATGGCGAAGCCGACACCAACATTGCCGCCGCTCTGGCTGAGGATCGCAGTGTTCATGCCCACCAGCTGACCGGCCATGTTGACGAGCGCGCCACCGGAATTGCCGGGATTGATCGAGGCGTCGGTCTGGATGAAGTTTTCATAGTTCTCGATGCCAAGGCCGGTGCGGCCGAGGGCGCTGACGATGCCATAGGTGGCAGTCTGGCCGACGCCGAAGGGATCACCGATCGCCGCCACATAGTCGCCAACCCGCAGCTGGGTGGAATCGCCGAGCGGCATGGCGACAAGATGCTGTGCCGGGATCTTCAGGACCGCGATATCGGTCTGCGGGTCAGTCCCTACGATCTTGGCGGTGAAGGTGCGGTGATCCTTGAGGGTAACCTGGATCTCCTTGGCATTCTTGACCACATGGTTGTTGGTGACGACATAGCCGCGAGCGGCATCGATGATGACGCCCGAGCCCACCGCCTGGAAGTGCTCCTCCGGAGCCTGATTGCCTTGCAGGCCGAAGAATTGGC
>JAKAVI010000126.1 GCA_021817355.1 Pseudomonadota bacterium
GCAAGGCCATCTCAGCCAGCCTTTTTCAGCTTCTTTGCCTTGGCAAGCTTCTTGAGCGCCATCGAGCGCTTCAATTTCGACAGGTGATCAACAAACAGAACACCGTTCAAATGATCCATCTCATGCTGCAAGCAGACCGCCAGAATGCCTTCTGCCTCAAGACTTTGCGGCACGCCTTGCGAGTCGAGATACTGGGCCTTGATGGCCTGTGACCGTTCCACTTCGTCCCAGATCTCCGGAACGGACAGGCAGCCCTCCTCCATCACCGCGGTCGCTTCGGAGCGCCAGCTGATGACCGGGTTGATGAACACGCGCGGGTTGCGGCTGCCCTCTTTCTGCGCAACATCGAGGACAATGACGCGCCGGGCCACCCCGACCTGGATCGCAGCCAGTCCGATACCATCGGCGTCGTACATGGTTTCGATCATGTCGGCGATCAGGGTGCGGATTTGGTCATCCACCCCCGCCACCGGCTCGGAGACGAGTTTCAGGCGCGGATCGGGCGCAATCAGGATCGGACGAACGCTCATGGGCCTGAGATAATGGCACGCCGGTTGCCGGTCAAGAAACTGCGAATCGGCTATGGTTCCCGAAATGTTCGGCCGGGGAGACAGCGCTGACATGACGCATATTCTTGCCTTTTTGAGCGTCGGCTTCAGTCTTGCCGCCGCCATCCTGGCGGCACTGGCCTGGCGCCAGCGCCAGAGCGGCGAGCTGGGCGAGCTGATCCGCGCCGAAGCCGACCGCAGCCGCGCCGAACTCGGCGAACAGACGAGAGGCCTGCGCGAGGAGCTCGGCGGCAAACTCGAACGCGGTCAGGAGGCGCTGCGTCTTGGCCTGGAAACCCGCCTTGAGACCGCCGACCGGCGGCAGGCGGAAGAAGCGCGGGCGCTGCGCGAAGAGCTGACCACGAATTTCAGGCTTTCCTCCGAGCAATGGCTCGCAACCCTGAGAGAACTGAGCCAGCAGCAGAAGGAACGCCTCGAGGGTCTTCTCGCAGGGCTGACCCAGCTCAGCGACAAGCAGGCAGCGGCTGCGGAAGCCTTGCGCACCAGCGTCGATACGAAGCTCGAGGCCATCCGCACCGCCAATGAACAGAAGCTTGAGCAGATGCGTCAGACCGTCGAAGAAAAGCTGCAGTCCACCCTCGAGCAGCGCTTGGGCGAGTCCTTCCGCACCGTGTCAGAACAGCTCAAAGCGGTGCATCAGGGGCTGGGAGAGATGCAGAGCCTCGCCACCGGAGTGGGCGATCTCAAGAAAGTTCTGACCAATGTCAAAACCCGTGGCACCTGGGGCGAAGTGCAGCTCGGCGCCTTGCTCGAACAGTTTCTTGCACCCGATCAGTTCGTGCGCAATGCGCAGTGCCGTCCGGAGAGCGCCGAACGCGTTGAATACGCTGTGCGCTTTTCCAGCCCCGAGGACGACAATGATCTTTTCCTGCCGATCGACGCCAAATTTCCGCAGGACGATTACGAACGGCTTCTGGCCGCCGCGGAAAGCGGCGATGGTGCGGGCGTCGAGGCTGCAGGTGCAGCCCTGGAAACGCGGGTTCGCAGCTTCGCCAAAGCGGTTGCTGAAAAATACATCAATCCGCCGGTGACTACGGATTTTGCGGTGCTGTTTCTGCCCACCGAAAGTCTGTTCGCCGAAATCCTCCGTCGCCCCGGCTTCTTCGAGGGGCTGCAGCGGGACTACCGCGTGACGCTGGCCGGTCCAACCACACTTGCCTCCATGCTCAATGCGTTTCAAATGGGATTTCGCTCGCTGGCCATTCAAAAACGCTCAAGCGAGGTCTGGCAGCTGCTCGCCGCGGTACGTAGCGAATTCGCCGAACATGGCAAGGTGGTCGACACCCTCAAACGTCAGCTTGGCGCGGCAGCCAATACCATCGATCGGCTCGGCACCCGCACACGGGTGATGAACCGCAAGCTTCGCGATGTCGAAATCCTGCCTTCGCGCTCGGCCAAGACGCTGCTCGGACTGGCCGGACCTGAAAGCCTCGAGGAGGAGGAGGAGGACACCGATGACGAGCCGCAAGAGGGCTGAGCCCCGCCGCTGCGGCCGACGACGCGGCTAAAATCCTCGCCGTGCCGCAAAGGCCGCGGCCAGTGTGCCTTCGTCCAGATAGTCGAGTTCACCACCCACCGGTACGCCATGGGCAAGGCGGCTGATCTTGACGCCGCTGGGTTCGATCAGATCACTCAGCCAGTGGGCCGTGGTCTGGCCTTCGACCGTTGCGTTCATGGCCAGAATGACTTCACCGACCCCCGCCTCGATCCGCTCGAGCAGTCCCTTAAGGTTCAGCCGCTCGGGCGTGACCCCATCCAGCGCACTGAGCGCACCGCCCAGGACATGATAGCGTCCCTTGAAAACGCCGGCCCGCTCCAGCGCCCAGAGATCAGCAACATCTTCGACAATGCACATCACCTTAGGGTCCCGGCGGCTGTCGCGACACAGCGCGCAGGGCGACTGGGTATCGAGATTGCCGCAGATCTCGCAATTCTTGATGGCCTCGGCCGCCTGACGCAGCGCCACAGCCAAAGGCTCGAGCAGTTGTTCGCGCTTCTTCAGCAGCGTGAGGGTGGCACGGCGCGCCGAACGCGGCCCCAACCCGGGCAGTCTGCCCAATAGCTGCACGAGACGTTCGATTTCCGGACCGACAGGGTAATTGGCCATAATTTCTTCTAGCAGCGCCGCAACCATCTTGTCATGGTGCCGCCGCGAAAATCCCCCTGCGGAGTTCACGTGAGAATTGCCCCCAATCGGCTCATCATGCCCCATCCCCTGACCATGGTCGGCAATGACGGCAGTCTCGAACGCTGCCTCATCGCCCAACTGGCGCCCGATACCGTGTTCATGATGGGAGACAATCCGGCACATGCGTTGATGCCGGAAAAGCCGACATTGCTCGACTTCTTCCGTTACCGCTTTGGCGCCATCGTGCGCAATCATCTCGCCCAGAGCGCGTTTCATGCCATCAAGGCCGGCCACAGCGAAAGCGTCGTCATGGCCTGCCTGCTGCACGACATCGCCATGGGCGCACTGATCCACGCCGAGCACGGCTATTGGAGTGCGCAGCTGGTACGTCCCTATGTCAGCGCAGAAATCGCCTGGGCCATCGAAAAGCATCAGGCACTGCGATTTTTGCCGGATCCTGCAGTGGGCTACGATTATCCTGAGATCTACCGGAGCTTCTTCGGACGGGACTATGTACCGCCCCCTCACCTTCAGAAAGAGGCCGAGGCCGCGCGCCACCATCCCTGGTACATGACAAGCCGCATCATCACGCTGAACGACGTCTACAGTTTCGAGAACAATGAAGCCCCTGATCTCGAGCTGTTCGAAGACATCATCGGGCGCAACTTCCGTCAGCCCGAAGAGGGGCTGGGGTTTGACGCCTCTCCCGTTGCCCATATGTGGCGGACCATGATCTGGCCGGAGAATTTTCTCTAGCCGCCTAAAATCCCGGCATCTTGAACCCGGGAGGAAGACCAAGACCACTGGCGAGCTTCTGCATCTCATCACCAAGACGCCGCTCGAGCTTGGCCTTGGCATCTGCGGCCGCAGCGACGATCAGATCCTCGACGACCTGCCGCTCCTCGGCCACGAACAGCGATGGATCGATGGCCACGCGCTTCAGTTCCGATTTTCCGCTCATGGTGACGCGCACAAGTCCGCCACCGGCAACGCCTTGGATCTCAACCCGTTCCAGTTCAGCCTGCATCGCTGCAGCCTTTTCCTGCATGGCTTTGGCCTGCTGAAACAGTTCGGCCAGTTCCATCATTCATCCTCCTCGCCAGTCTCGCCAGGCGCGGCGAGCAGCGGTTCTTTGTCGATGACCCGAATGACTTCGGCTCCAGGAAAACGGTCCAGAACCGCACGTACCATGGGCTCGGCCAGGACCTGCTCCAGGCGGGCCGTAAGTTTGGCCTTGCGCGCCTCCGCAATGCTTGGCGCCCCGCCTTCACGGGCCAGGCTGACCACCCAGCGCTGACCGGTCCAGTCCTTGAGCTTCTGCGCCAGATCTTGGGCCAGGGTACGGGGCGCGCGCGGCCCGGGCCTGAACTCGAGGCGGCCAGGCTCAAGGGCTACCAGATGCACATCGTTTTCGAGATGAACCTTGAGCACGGCAGCACCCCTGGCCACGGCGAGGGCAACAACATCCTCAAGGCTGCGCAGGCTGGGTTCGCCATCACCTTGCGCGTCCGGCGCCATCTGCTGGGCCAACACCGGGGCACGGGCATCGCTGCGGCCGCGCGCCATGGCCAAAGGCGCAGAGGGCGCGGCCGGCAAGGCAGCAGCGGGTGTGGAAGAAGGCGTGGACATGTGTTCCATCACCTCGCGCACCAGCCGTTCGGTCGGCGGCAGATCGGCAGCATAGGCCAGGCGAATGAGTGCCATCTCGCAGGCCGCCAGCGGCCGGCTCGCGTCGCGAACTTCGAGCAGCCCCTTGAGCAGCAGCTGCCAGGTACGGGTCAAGGTCGGCACAGTCAAGCCGGCAGCCAGCTGCGCCGCCCGTCGCGCTTCCCCGGAACTGCCGTCAAAAAAGCCCTCTGCCGCCGGCGCAACCTTGAGCCGGGTAAGAAAGTGGGAGAGCTCCATCAGATCCTGCATCACCTGCAGAGGATCGGCCCCATGTGCATGCAGACTGTCGAGCTCGCGCAAGGCCGTCTCGATGTGGCCGCCCATCAGAGCCTCAAACAGGTCGAGGATGCGACCGTGATCGGCCAGTCCCAGCATCGTGCGCACGCTCTGCGCCGCGATATGCTGACCTTCACCATGGGCAATCGCCTGATCGAGCAGCGACAGAGCATCGCGCACCGAGCCTTCTGCGGCGCGCGCGATCAGGGCCAGCGCATCATCAGCGATTTGCACCTGCTCCCGCGTCGCGATCGTCCTCAGATGCGCGATGAGGACTTCGGGTTCGATGCGGCGCAAGTCAAAGCGCTGGCAGCGCGACAGCACCGTCACCGGAACCTTGCGGATTTCTGTGGTGGCAAAAATGAACTTCACATGCGGCGGGGGTTCTTCGAGGGTCTTCAACAGCCCGTTGAAGGCCTGCTTGGAGAGCATGTGCACTTCGTCGATGATATAGACCTTGTAACGGGCCGCGGCGGGGGCATAACGCACACCTTCGATGATCTCACGGATGTCATCGATACCGGTCCGGCTCGCGGCGTCCATTTCCTGTACGTCGACATGGCGGCTTTCCGCGATGGCGCGGCAGGGCTCACACTGGCCACAGGGCTGTATCGTCGGCGTCTGGCTGCGGCCATCCGCACCAATGCAGTTGAGGGCGCGGGCCACAATCCGCGCCGTCGTGGTCTTGCCCACGCCACGCACCCCCGTCAGCATGAAAGCATGGGCGATGCGTCCACTGGCAAAGGCATTCTTGAGCGTGCGCACCAGCGCGTCCTGGCCGATCAGTCCGGAAAAGTCGGAGGGGCGGTACTTGCGTGCGAGCACGCGATAGTGCTCGGCCGGCGGCAGAGCGAGATCAAGGCCTGGGGCCTCTGCGGTAGGAGACGCGTCGTCCATATCCGACTATAGCAAGCCCGCCGCAGTCTTGCGCGCGCCTGCTGCAGCCATTTGTTGTGGAGTAAGTAAGCGCCCTTTGGAGCGCTGCACGATGAGAGCCCGGCCACGACCCGAAGCGGATTCGTTACGGCTGCTTCCTTCCGGACCTGACCGGGTTGGCGATGGCTTCGCCCGCGACCGGACTCCCGGGAGCTGATATAGGCCCTTGGCCCGCGGATTGCCAGCCGGCTGTGTCGACAGGAAAGGGCCCAGGGGCTCAGCTCCCTTAACCTTCGTTGGGCCCTCCCGGCTCGGCCCGACGCAGCTTGCCACGGGTGAGCGCGACGATCATGCCGCGCAAGGTGCGCACTTCCTGATCGCTCAGCTGGGCTCGTTGGAGCATGGCCCGCAGATTGAGCTTCATCTGCCCGACCCGATCTGGTGGATGCAAAAAGCCGGCCTTCAGAAGCTCGTCCTCGAGATGGGCAAAGAGATGCTGCAGCTCCGCATTGCTGGCCGGGCGCGCCAGCCCGCCATAGTCGATGCGAAGCGGAAGGGTGGTGTCGGCGCTGCGAAGCCATTCATAGGCATTCAGCAATACCGCCTGAGCAAGGTTGAGGGAGGCAAAATCGGGGCTGGTTGGAATGGTGATGATGGCCTGGGCAAGGGCGACCTCCTCATTGTCGAGGCCGGAACGTTCATTGCCGAAGAGGAGCCCGCAGCGGATGCCCTCGCTTGCCTTCTGGCGCAGATTGGCAGCGGCTGCATCCGGTGTCAGCACCGCCTTGGCGACGCCGCGCAGGCGTGCGGTGGTCGCGAGGACAAGCTCAAGATCGCTCAGTGCATCTTCAAGCCGCTCGAACACCCGGGCGGCTTCGACCACCTTTAGCGCGCCCGCCGCCATGGAGAAGGCACGCGGGTTCGGCCAGCCGTCGCGTGGGGCCACGAGGCGCAGATCGGTCAGCCCAAAATTGGCCATGGCACGGGCCGCCGCGCCGATATTTTCGCCAAGCTGTGGTCGGGACAGGATGACCGCCGGTGGCGGGGGGGACGCAGAAGTCATAGCGGTGTTCTGCCGCGCGCGCG
>JAKAVI010000370.1 GCA_021817355.1 Pseudomonadota bacterium
AGATAGAGGCGATAGGCCACCGGCAGACTTGCATGGGCATTTGCGACCGACAGCGATACGGCAACCTGGCAATTGTCCTGTTTGCCCAGCTGGCCGCAACACTGCCGTGCTACGCCCACCGAATGCTTGCCCTTCTTGGGGAACCCGTTCGCCGGCCAATGCTCCACCGGAGCATTGGCTAGTCCGGCTCACCATCAATGATCCAGGCCTCGATCGGCCCGTGGTTCTCGATCCTGGGCAGCACCATCTCCCGAACCTTGGTCAGGACTGCCTCATCCGACCAGCGGCCTTCGCCAACAAAGTGCAACAAGGACTGGTGCTGCGCCGCGGTTCGCTGCGGCGCCGTGACCGCCGCCATCGGCTCGACGCTCTTGCGTTCCACCGGCATCAATAGTCCAGTGCAGTAGTCCCGCAGCGGGCCGGCCCGATCCGCGTGACCAAGCACGCTCACAAGACCCTCGACATAGGCCGAAAACCGCGATTCACTGCTCCCGTCGTGAAGATCCATCCGGGTTCCCCCTCAAAATGAATCTCCCAACCTTACCTGAATCGCACTCCAGTACCGCCGCGGATTTCTGACTCAGTAGAACTAAATGCTGTTCCAGCGAAGGTGGCCCCGAGACCTGGGCGGAGGTAGTCAGGTCCCGCTTGCGTCCACTTGAAGGTGGCGCTCCCAGCTCCAGCCGCTAGGCACCCACCCTCTGCTCCCAAGCTATGGCTTTATCCACATGCTCCCAGAGTCCGGAGAAGACCCTAGCTCCAACCGCCAAAGCCAGCTCCCCGGTACCCCGATCACGCCTTCCCAGACTGTTGAATTTACCAGACGCCCAGGACTTGTATGATGAGCTTGGTCCGCGCGCCTGGGGCGTGCCGGTAAGTTTATTCAAGAGGGCATACATGACATTTTTGACGCGCAAAAAGTCGATCGATGCGGCTGCGCATTTCGACGCCTCCAATCGACTAACGCCCACCTTGAGCTGGCCCCATCTGGTCGCGATGGGCGTAGGTGCGATTGTTGGTACAGGCATTTATACCTTGACGGGTATTGGTGCAGGATTGGCGGGTCCAGCAGTGATCTTATCCTTTTTAGGATGCGGATTGCTTTGCGCATGTGCTGCGTTTTGCTATGCGGAAATGGCAACAATGATCCCTGCCTCAGGCAGTGCCTACACGTACTCTTACGTTGCACTTGGAGAAGTCGTGGCCTGGATTGTGGGATGGAGCCTCATTCTCGAATACACCGTGGCCGCTTCAGCCGTTGCGGTAGGTTGGTCTGCTCACGTTGCCGAGTTTATTCATGCGGCAGGTTGGCCGCTGCCAAACTCCTTGCTACATGGGATGATGAGCGGCGGGCTCGTCGATCTTCCCGCAATCATTATTTCAGCCATTGTAACCTTGATGCTGATAATTGGAACGCGTGAGAGCGCGACTGTAAACATAGTACTTGTCCTCATAAAACTTAGCGCGCTTGTGGTCTTCGTAATATTGGCCGGCCAGGCTTTCAATCCTGCAAATTTCCATCCCTTTGCGCCCTATGGCCTTGGCGCACATGTGGACGCAGATGGTGTCAAGCGAGGTGCGTTGGCTGCCGCTGCGCTCATATTCTTTGCCTTTTATGGATTTGATGCAGTTTCAACCGCCGCGGAGGAGACCAAAGATCCCGGTCGTAACCTGACCATAGGAATAGTTGGTTCTATGGCCTTGTGCACCACAATCTACGTGCTTGTCGCTGCTGCTGCAATTGGTGCGTCTTACTTTGCGGACTTCTCAAAATCGGCAGCTCCGCTCGTATACATACTTATACTTCTAAAGCATCCCGCCTTCGCAGAGTTGGTTGCTGCCGCGGCTATCGTCGCGCTGCCTACGGTCATACTGGTACTGATGTATGGTCAAAGTAGAATCTTCTTCGTCATGGCGCGCGATGGTCTTTTGCCAAATTCTTTGGCAACACTCAGCAAAAAGCGCGGCACTCCGGTGCTGATGACCGTCATCACAGGCATTGTCGTAGCGATTATGGCAGCGACCTTGCGTCTCGACGAAATTGCCTTGCTTGCCAATGCAGGGACGCTCTGTGCCTTTGTTGCGGTCTCAGTATGCGTTCTGATTTTACGGATGCGTGAACCAAATCGCGAGCGGACATTTCGCGTGCCTATGGTGTGGCTAATCGCACCAATTTGCATTGTAGGGTGCCTCTACCTGTTCTTTACAGGTCTACCCGCATTTACAAAATGGTGGTTCCTGTTCTGGAACAGCCTCGGTCTCGTAGTCTACCTGGTGTATGGACGGCGGCGTAGCAATTTAGCTGCATCTTAGTAGTGGGAACTCTGTCGCTTTCCGCTGTCACACTGTGGCGGCCGCCCTATTCGGGGCGGCCGCCTTCCTGCTTCGAAGAAGCGCAAGAACTAAAATGCTAGCGCCAATAATCAACACGATCCATCCAGGACGAACGCCGGCCACAAAAGTGAAATTGGCATCAAATACCTTCCTACCATCAATTGGTGTAAACAGCATATATCCCACTGCCTCCCCAACCATCGTCAGGACGGACGCCGTGACGGCAAGCACCAGCAAGGTGATGGGGTGAGACGCAATGCGTGGCCGAGTCAGCCAAAAGATAAGCCTGTAAGCCATCAGCCACATGAACAAGCCGGCGAAGATCGTCGGTTCGGTAACAACAAGCTTGGATTGAATGAAATAGTGAACCAGTGCGAGGACACCCGCGAGATACGCCAATCGATGGAGTCGTAACCACGTGCGCGTGCCCATCTTCCGTACAGCAACATCAACGGAGGTTGCAGTCAGCGTCCCCAAAATTAAGAGCCCCACAAAGCCAATGGTAAGATAGAATCGCGCGAAGATTTCACTGATGACTTTGCCGAGATGAAAATTCTCCATCGCCGCATAAGCACATATATGGCTGAAGGCATAGGCGAAGGCAGCGACACCAACCATCCGTCGAACGATAATCAGCCGTGGCAATCTGAAAATCTGCATTGCTGGCGTGATTGCCAGTGACAGCATCAGCAAACGGAACGCCCAGAGACCAAGTTCGTGGTTTACCGATTTTGCGGGTTCGGCCATGTAAAACCCCGCCATCAGCCTGTAGAATATCCACGTCGCGGGTAGAAATAGCCCGGCAAATACGCTCGCTTTGAGTAAGGACAACCGTCCGGACCGATCGGTCCAAGGCAGCGGAATCAACCTCTTTGACATATACGCGTCCTTCATGGCCCCGCTTTATACGGCGGTACCGGCCGCGTGTACCACTGCTCACATGATTGTAAGCTTTACTTCACCTCAAGCGGCACGCCAGGTTCATGCTTGCTTGCATGAATAACCAACGAGGACTTAACGCTGGCGACATTTTTGAACGCCGTTAGCCGGTCGGTGATGAAGGCCTGAAACGACGACAGGTCTTTGGCTACGCATTTCAACAAAAAATCGACCTCCCCCGACAGCATGTAGCACTCACGGACCTCGGGCCATCCCCGTGCGTGCTCTTCGAACTTCCGCAAGTCCGCGTCGTTCTGGCTATTCAGTCCCACAAAGACAAAAGCGGAAACCTCAAAGCCGAGCAGCTTCGGCTCAAGTTCCGCGTGATATCCCTTGACGTAACCTGCCTTCTCAAGAGCGCGCATGCGCCTCAGGCAAGGAGGTGCAGTGATTTTCGCCCGTCGGGACAATTCCACATTTGTGATGCGGCCGTTCGCCTGCAATTCCGCGAGGATCCGCAGATCGATTGAATCCAGCTTATGATGCTCCATTGAGAACACCCGTTCCGAGAGAAAACCGATGCGGTTGTACGCTGGCCCCTCTGGCAGCGCAATTATATTTCTACACGGTTCTCGAATGTTACGCAGCAATTAATTCCGGCAATTTGCGACGAAACGCCATGGAATCGCGGTAAATATTCGCTGCCATCTGTCTCCGTACAACCTTTTCTGGATGAATTAGTCGTAAAATCAATTGGTTATACCTGTCCTTGACGTTTTGCCTGCAGCTTCCGATATCAGCCGGCAGGGCTAATTCATTCAATTTTCAGGCTATTAGGAGCCTCATGCACGCGAAGACCATCATTCTTGGCAGCGGCCCTGCGGGCGCCACCGCCGCCATCTACGCCGCCCGGGCAATGCTCGAACCGGTCCTGATTTGTGGCTTGCAGCCGGGCGGACAGCTTACAATCACCACCGAGGTGGAAAATTATCCGGGCTTCCCGCACGCGATTCAGGGCCCCTGGCTCATGGAACAGATGCAGGCGCAGGCCGAACATGTAGGCACGAAGATTGTTGCCGATACCATTACGAGCGTCGAGCTGGGCAAAAGGCCGTTCGCCCTAGTTGGAGATGGCGGTGAGCGCTACTTGGCCGACACTCTGATCATAGCGACAGGCGCTACAGCTAATTGGCTGGAGATACCGTCGGAACAGAAATTCAAAGGCTTTGGCGTTTCGGCGTGTGCAACGTGCGACGGATTTTTTTTCAAGGGGAAGGATGTAGCCGTGGTCGGGGGTGGCAACACCGCAGCTGAGGAAGCTCTATACCTGACCAACTTTGCCAACAAGGTAACGCTCATTCATCGCCGTGAAAGTCTTCGCGCCGATCGCACAAATCAACAGCGTCTCGCAGCAAATCCAAAAATTGACATTCTCTACGAGACAGTCGTCGAAGATGTAGTCGGTACCGATCAGCCATTATCTGTCACCGGTTTAAAGCTGCGTCACCTGACGACTGGCATCAGCCGGAATCTGCCCGTTGAAGGGCTTTTTATTGCCATCGGACACTCGCCGCAGACATCGCTGTTCAGGGGACAACTTGAAATGGATGCGGATGGGTATATCAAGACCACTCCCGACTCCACCCGGACTTCGGTGCCAGGCGTCTTTGCGGCGGGTGATGTCAAGGACAAGATTTTCCGCCAAGCAGTCACCGCAGCGGGAATGGGGTGTATGGCGGCACTTGAAGCAGAGCGGTTTCTCGCAAGCGCACATCATTGAACTCGGAGTAACGTCAGCCCATTCGGGTATGGAGAGGACGGGATGGATTGGGACAAGCTGCGCATCTTTCACGCAGTCGCGTCCGCTGGGAGCTTTACCCATGCCGGACAAATGCTGACACTAAGTCAATCGGCAGTTAGCCGTCAGATTAGTGCACTCGAGGAAGATCTCTCCACGCCACTATTCCAACGTCATGCCCGCGGCCTGACTTTGACGGACGAAGGCGAGCTTCTGTACGGCGCGGTGTCCGATGTGCTGTCGAGGTTGGCTACGGCTGAAGAAGCGCTAAAAAACGTGCAGGCTGCGCCACGAGGTTCCATCAAGATTACCTCGAGCCACGGCATCGGCGCCTACTGGCTCGTCCCTCGACTCAAGCAATTTCTCCGCGAGTATCCGGAACTACAGGTCCATTTGCTGTTTGAGGATCGTGAACTTGATCTAGCGCAGCGCGAAGCAGATATTGCATTGCGGATGCGAGCACCCATTCAGGCAGATCTTATCCAGCGCAAACTGTTCACCATCCATTACCACCTCTATGCTACTGCGGAATACCTGGCCGAGTTTGGCGAGCCTGCGACGGTCGATGATTTGGGCCGTTACACCATCATCGCCTACGGCGAGACTGCACCTTCTGAGTTGCGGGATATAAACTGGCTTTTGGCTACCGCGCGTCGCCTCAGTCCTGATTGCAGCGCCCGCATTGTCCGCATCAACAATCTCACAGGGATTCTGCATGCAACTGAAAGTAGCATCGGAATAGCGACCCTGCCTGATTACCTGGTTGCAACCAGGCCCCATCTCAAGCGCGTACTGCCCGACATCGACGGCCCGAGTTTTGACCTGCATCTGGTTTATCCGGATGCACTGCGCCAGTCCAAGCGGATAGCCGCTTTTAGGGACTTTCTCGTCCGCGCGGCCAAAGAGTGGCGCTACTAGCAGCCATCCTTGCGCCAACCTGAACCGCATTCATCCCTCTGGCGGCCCATGGCAAAGGCCAGTTTCCAAGGATTGCGGTCTCTGCTGGGTCTGGTCGCTGCGGCGCAAAGGCGCGGTGCCCCCTTCCCCCTATTTATCGGGGCTGGCGCAGCATTGAGGAGGACGCATCGAGCGTTCACCCAGGGGTTTGCTGGCCGACGGCGGAGAAAACTGGATTGGATTTGATCTAATTCCCTGACGCTGGCCTTTACTGGCCCTTAATTTTGAACCCGGCATCATCATGGTCCGACTAGCGATCACGACACCGGAAAGGTCCACATAATGTCCGGAAGCAGCGTCCAACTCAGCCCGCATTCCGACACAGCTATTTCCTATCGGATGCTAACTCTCGACGTCGTCGAACGATTGATTGTCATAGGCCTTTTCGCCCAGTTTGCCTGGCATGCTGCCAGCAATTTCGTTCAAACCTCACAGATCATCAGCTTGATGATGATCGTAAGTGAAGCGCTGCCGGTTGCCTTTGTGCTTTTTCGGCGACCCTCTCTGCTGCTTTCAGCACACCCGCTTGACTGGTCCGTCGGCATCGCTGGAACCATGATGCCGCTACTCGTATTGCCAAGTACGACGTCAAATTCACTCATACCAGTAGTGGTATGTC
>JAKAVI010000427.1 GCA_021817355.1 Pseudomonadota bacterium
GGGCGTCTGCCACCTGCTTCTGTATCCGCGCCACGCGCCCGATAGCCTTGCGGCGGTGCGCCGATCAGCATGATTAGACAATACATCGAACAGCAGCGGACGCCGGATTGAGCGCAAGAAAGCCATCACCCACACGGCTCGCTAGCGCATCGCCCAGGACGCACCTACTCCGGCCTGAACGCCTAGGCTTGCGGGCTTTAGCGGGTCCAGGGTGTCAGCAAGCACGTTGAACGTGCTGTAGCCTGCCTTGAGGCCCTCTGCCCACGTCGGGATCAGGCCCCAGCCCATCACGACCGGTCACTGCGCCCCGGTCTCACGAGCACGGATCGTCGCGAACACGTCTTGTGTAGGGGCGATGGTCCAGGAGGCCGGAAAGTTCGGCGGCGAAAGCCGCTTATCGAACCGCAGTTCGATTTTGATCTCGGAATAGTCAGTGGGGAGTTTCGTGCGTCCAAGCAACTCAGGTACGACCTGGTTCGGTCACCCGCTCAAGGAATTCCTGATGAGCCCGGAAAATGGCCTGCTAGTCCGCTATGCAAGGGAGGACGCGCTCCCGACGCAATGGCACGTGCGGAATCCGCATTCTGTGAACTCGGCCCAGCCTAGCCCTTTCTGCTCGTGTACTACGGGACAGAGGATTGCGGAGACGGGCAGAGGCGAGATCGACCTTTGAGGATAATCACGACGGCGCACAGGTTCGCTCTTGTTTCTCCAGCTGACGGAGGACATGCGCATGTTGCAGATTCTCGAGCTTAAGCGAACAAGGAAATTTTCTGAGTCGTTCGAAGTGCCGGTCGGCACGCGGCGAGATCAGATTCGTCTGTTGGGAAATGGCGTTTGTCCGCCGCTCATGAAATCCGCCGTGGACGCCCTAATTTCATCAGTGTGAATTGCTCGCACAACGCTCTCGATTAGCTTTGCGGGCGTCATTATTGTTCAAACCCAGTGTCCGATTGGCGCGTTTTTGAGCGCGCTGTTCCAGCCGGGCGGACTTGTCGAAGCTGGTCGCTAACCAAAGCGCACGATCTCAGCCATGAGGTCGGTGAGCGCAAACGCCTGGGTTTCGGTATCGAGCGGAAAGCGCATCGTGCCGGGATAGACGACGTGACGGGCGACGGCATCGACGTCGGCGCAGGCCTGCCGGAAGCCCTTGCTGACCGTGGGCGAGAGCGTGCGCTTGATTTCGATGGCGTGGCGGCCCTTCGGTGTCTCGAACACAAGGTCGATCTCCGCACCGCCCGACGAGCGGTAGAACCAAGCCGTCCATTCCGCTGGCGCGGACGCGATCATCTGCTCGATGACAAAGCCCTCCCAGCTTTCGCCGACGACCGGATGGCCGAGCAGTTGCTCGCGCGTACCCAGATCGAGCAGCGCATGGGCGATCCCACTGTCGCGCAGATAGACCTTTGGTGCCTTGACCAGACGTTTGCCGACATTGCCGCTCCATGGTCTCAGCGTGCGCACCAGGAGCAGATCAACCAGCAGATCGAGATAGCGCGCAATGCTCTGCCCGCTGACCGCAAGGCCAGAGGCCAGCCGCGCCGCGTTCCATAATCCACCTTGGGAGTGCGCCAGCATGGTCCATAACCGCCTCAACGTCTCGGCGGGGACGCGTGGCCCCAGCGCCGGGATGTCCCGTTCCAGATAGGTGCGGACGAAATCCTTCCGCCAGCTCAAGCTGTCGGCATCAGTCGAGGCCAAGAGGCTATCGGGGAAGCCCCCGCGCAGCCATAGCGTATCTAGGTTGGGGCCGGTGGGCGGCAACTCGGTAGCAAGAATGCCGGTCATCTCCACGTAGGCAATACGTCCGGCCAGGCTCTCGGCGGACTGACGCAACAAGTCCAGCGACGCTGACCCCAGAAGTAGGAAATGCCCATGCCGGTTACCGGCGCGGCGGCGCCCGTCAATGAGACCGCGCAAGACCTCGAACAGGCCGGGAGCACGCTGCACCTCATCCAGCACGACCAGCCGGTCGGCATAGCTGCGTAGGAACAGCGCCGGGTCCGCTAGCCGGGCGCGGTCCTCTGGCTGTTCGAGGTCGAGATAGAGCGGCGGTGGTGTGCGGTCCGCCATCAGCGAGCGCGCAAGCGTGGTCTTGCCCACTTGCCGGGGGCCGAGCACAATCACCGCCGGGAGCTGGCCCAGGCGGGCGGCAACGGTTTGAGCGACGTGACGCGGAATTATCCATGCAATACTTCTATAATACGGAAGATTTGCAAGGATAAAGACCAAGGGCGGATCAATCAGGCTTGGCCGCCGGCCAGCCAACAAACAGCGTCAAAATAGCGGCGCCAGGTCTGAATGCCCTATAGATCCGGTTCCAAGCGCTTGATCCCGTCTGGGATTTAGCAGACCGGTTTGGTCTTTACCGAACAAGTCCGGCAATTAGCGGAAACCGACAGACGGCTGCGAAATTGGTTCAAGTGATTCCAGTTCCAAAAAGCCTTAGCAGACATCTCATGATGGTGTACTGAAAGTTCTTTTTAAATCAATATGATAAATGGTGGGCGGTACTGGGATTGAACCAGTGACCCCTACGATGTCAACGTAGTGCTCTCCCGCTGAGCTAACCGCCCTGCCCTTTACCCGTGCGGGGTGGTCTCTATAGCGCCCGCCCAGCGGCGCTGGCAAGCGCGCCTTGCCCGTGCGCCATCAGGCTGCGACCATACGGTCGACCTCCGCCACGATCTCGCGCAAATGGAAGGGCTTGGACAGCACTTTGGCCTGTTTGGGCGCGTTCGAGGACGGATGCAGGGCCACAGCGGCAAAGCCGGTGATGAACATGATCTTGAGAGTTGCGTCGAGTTCCGCAGCCCGCTTGGCGAGTTCGATCCCGTCCATGCCCGGCATGACGATATCGGTCAGCAGCAGATCGATCCGAAAGCTCTTGAGGTACTCATAGGCGCTCAGGCCGTCGCCATAGTGCGCCACCTTGTGGCCGGCACGCTCCAGGGCCTGGGCCAGAAAGCGCCGCAGCGATTCATCATCTTCCGCCAGAAGAATATGTGCCATGCCTCACCCCTGCTCTATTTTGATTATAGCGCAAAATTGTTAAAGGGCGACTTTCTGGACGGCCTGGACGCAAAGACGCTTGATTGGGACAGTCGAGGAATGATCCAGTAGACCCAGACGTGGAGGACAGCACCATTCTGGGAAGCAAGGACACGGTCGGGAGCGAAGACACCCTTGCGGATCTGTACGCGCGCCCCTTCTGTCTGGCCAGACCGATGCGCCAGACCGTTCCGTTTGTCTTCGCCTTGCCCCATTCGGGCCGCTGCTACCCCGCTGAATTCGTGCGGGCAAGCCGGCTGACGCCACGCACCTTACGCCGCTCCGAAGATGCCTTCGTCGACACTCTGGTGGTGGAAACCGCATTGACGCTCGGGGCACCGGTGATTGCCGCCCGCTTTCCGCGCGCCTATGTCGATGTCAATCGGGCCCCGGGCGAGCTTGATCCCGCAATGTTTGCGGGCCCCCTGCCACTTCGCGTCGACACCCCGGGTCCCAGAGTGCAGGCCGGCCTCGGCGTCATCCCCAAGGTGGTACGCGATGGCGCCGATATCTACCGCAGCAAGCTTGCTGCGAGCGATGCCGGCGAGCGGCTACAGCGGCTATACCAGCCCTATCATCAGACACTGCAAGCGCTTCTGGCGGAGACCCGAGCCAGCTTTGGCGTCGCCGTCGTGCTTGACTGCCACTCGATGCCCTCGCCGGCGGCGGCCAGCGATATTGTTCTGGGCGACCGCTACGGTGCTGCGGCCGCAAGGATGCTGCTGCTCAGGGCTGAAGATGCCCTGGAGGCGGCAGGCTTCAGCGTCGCCCGCAATGTTCCTTACGCCGGTGGCTTTACAACTCAGCTTTACGGCCACCCCGAAGAGGGGCTGCACACCCTTCAGATCGAGATCAATCGCGGCCTCTATCTGGACGAATGCGCGGTGCGGCCTGGCCCGCACTTTGGCGCGGTCCGGGAACGGCTGTCCCGCGCCCTTGCGGAGTTTCTGGCGCGCCCCTGGGCGACGCTGCTGCAGCAGGTGGCGCAGCGTTCGAATTTCGCCGCCGAATAGCCAGGACAAGTGGCCGGCCAGACCTCCAGCTTAACCTGTCTGCACCAAAAAAATGGCCGCTCCCAAAGGAGCGGCCAAGTTCAGGGAGGAAACGCCCAGGAAGGGCGGCGGCATTAGCGGAGCGCTAATGACGCGCTGCAACAATATGCCGATGGGATTGCTGCAATGCAAGAACAATCTCAGGACAGAATGCGCAGCACTTAAAAAAACTACCGGAATTCTTCGAGAACTGTTTGATCTGCATCAAGGTAGGGCAGATTGCACAGAATTTGTGCACTGCAGCAAATCTTCCCCCAACGTCACGAAACCATGATCCCACCGCCACACCAGGGTCGCCTTCGGGGCGCACCTCTTGGCTTGCGTCATTGGCGATGATTCGAGGGGAGAGGAGAATGATATGGGCGCAGCCGCCTGGTCCGACCAGGGCCTGAAACGAGCCTTTCAGCCTACCTGCCTCGCTGACGTGCTGTTGGCCGAGCGGCCGCTTTCGCCAGCCTCCCGCCCCCTGGGGCAGCGCCATCACCGTACCATCTTCATCTCGGATCTCCATTTGGGCACGCGCGGCTGCAAGGCTGAGCTGCTGGGCGATTTTCTGGCGCGCAACTCCTGCGAGCAGCTCTATTTGGTCGGCGACATCGTCGATGGCTGGCGATTGCGCCAGCGCTGGTACTGGCCGCAGGCTCACAACCTGGTCTTGCAGCAGATCCTGCATAAGGTCGACGAGGGCACCAAGGTGATCTTCGTCCCAGGCAATCATGACGAAGTGTTCCGGCCGTTCTGCGGCCGCACCATGGCCGGCATCGAGGTGGTGCACGACGCCGTTCATCTCACCGCCGACGGCCGCAAGCTCCTCGTCCTGCACGGCGACAAATATGACGGCATCATCACCTATGCCCGCTGGCTCGCCCTGCTCGGTGACTGGGCCTACACCGTGGCCCTCAAGGCCAATGAAGGGCTTGATTTTGTGCGCCGTTCTCTCGGCCTTTCCTATTGGTCCTTGTCCGCCTATCTGAAGCTGAAGGTGAAGAATGCGGTCGAATTCATCTGCCGCTTTGAAGAAGCCGTGGCCCGCGACGTCCAGCTCAAGGGCCTTGATGGGGTCGTGTGCGGTCATATTCATCACCCGGCGATCAAGGACATCAATGGCATCTGCTACCACAATGACGGCGACTGGGTTGAAAGCTGCACCGCCCTTGTCGAAGATGCCCGCGGGAATATGGAGATTCTCTGCTGGGCCGCTCAACGTCGCGAAACTCGATCCTATGCCGGCCTCAGCCCGGCAAAGGCCATACAACCAGCCTAGGGACCTCTGCATGACGCCGCCGCGCCCAAGCGTGGCGGCACCTGGCGCTGAGGCCCTGATCAGTCGCGCGCCCGAGCGCATCCTGATTGTCACCGACGCCTGGGCGCCTCAGGTCAACGGCGTGGTCCGCACCCTCGAGATCCTCGGCCAGGACCTTGCCCTGCTTGGTTTTGAGGTGAGTTATGCCACGCCCGCGGGGCACTTTACCCTGCCCCTGCCAACCTATCCTGAAATCCGCCTTGCCCTCTTTCCCCGGCGTCGCCTGGAGCGCCTGATCGATAGCTTCGATCCGGAGGCCATTCACATCGCCACCGAAGGCACCCTTGGCCTTTCGGCGCGCGCCATCTGCCTGAAGCGTGACATCCCCTTTACCACCTCATTCCATACCCGCTTTCCCGACTATGTGCGGGCCCGCCTGCCCTTCATCTCCGAAGCGCTGATTTACCGCTTCCTGCGCTGGTTCCATGACCCGGCAGAAGCCATGATGGTTGCCACCCCGGCGCTGCAGCAGGAGCTTGAGGGCCATGGCTTTAGCAACACCCGCATCTGGTCGCGCGGTGTCGATGTCGAGGTGTTTCGCCCCATCGCCGATGCCAGCCTGCCCTTTCCCCGACCCATCTGGCTTTCCGTCGGCCGCGTCGCGGTGGAAAAGAATCTGGAGGCTTTCCTGCGCCTCGACCTGCCGGGCACCAAGGTCGTGGTCGGCGACGGGCCGGCGCGCGAGGCTCTGGCGCGGCAGTTTCCCGAGGCCAAATTCCTCGGCGCCAAAACCGGCGAGGAACTGGTACGCCATTACGCGGCGGCCGATGTCTTCGTGTTTCCCTCTCGCACCGATACGTTCGGGCTTGTGCTTCTAGAGGCGCTGGCCTGCGGGATTCCCGTCGCCGCCTTCCCGGTGAAGGGGCCCTGCGACGTCATTGGCGATGCCCCGGTCGGGGTCTTGCGCGAGGATCTGCGCGAAGCGTGTCTGAGGGCTCTTTCCATCCCCGCCGAAGCCTGCCGCAGCTTTGCCCTCGCCCGCTCATGGCGGGCCTGTACCCACCAGTTCCTGTCCAACTTGCCGCAGATCAACGAAAAGGCCGAGCCCTAATTCAGCCTCAGGAGTGGGGCTCGCTGCACCTGCCATCTTGACGCGGAGCGGGAATGCCCACAGACCCATCTGCGAAAATCACGCCCGTGTTTGTCCGTCGATGAGCGTTGTCAG
>JAKAVI010000173.1 GCA_021817355.1 Pseudomonadota bacterium
CGATCTTTCAATGCGCAGACCCAGAATCTCTACGCCGGCGAAGAGGTTGGCGTCCCCTATGTGCCGCTCGACGAGACCCGGCTGCGCTATCTGGGGGGCTCGACCAACCATTGGGGGGGCTGGTGCCGGCCTTTGACCGAAATCGATTTCGAGCGCCGCTCCTGGGTGCCCTATTCCGGCTGGCCGTTCGGCCGCGCCACCCTCGAGCCCTATTTTCCTCGCGCCCAGAAGCTGGTTGAAGCAGGCCCCTTTGTCTACGACGCCCTCGCCGATTCGGTTGGCGCGTTGGGACCGCTGCTCGAACTGGGCCTGGGCGGGGTCTATTCGAGCTTTTTCCAGTTCAGCCAATGGGCCGGCAATCCGGAACACCTGCCAACCCATTTCGGCGAACGCTACGCCGCCGATCTCAAGCGCATACCTAATCTCGACGTCATGCTTTATGCCAATGTGACGGGGCTGCGCCTTGCCGCCAACGCAGCCAGTCTTGATCACCTGGATATCGCCACCTTGTCCGGACGGCGCTTTCGTGTGCAGCCACGTGCGGTCGTTGTGGCCACCGGCGCGATCGAAAGCGCCCGGCTTCTGCTGGCCTCCAATGACGTCATGGCAACCGGTGTCGGCAATCACAATGACCTGGTGGGACGTTTCTTTGCCGATCATGCCATTCCGCGTAACACTGCAACCCTCGTGATCTTTGGCGGCGCACTGCCTGACTACTATACCAGCACGGCCATTCTCAGCGGCCTGCATTTTCGTGCCACGCTGGCGGCGAGCGATTCGTTCAAGCGCAGTGCACAGGTCCTGGGCTCGCTCAGCACAGTAGAGCAGACTGTGGCCTTGGATGCAGTCGGCACCGCAGCTGTGACCCAGACCTCCTCCATTCTGGGGGTCGACGCCAGCGGTGCCAGCGCCTACGCCCTTGGTTGCGGCTTTGAACTCCACCCCGATCCTAATCGCAGGCTGACGCTGACGAATGAGCGCGACGCACTCGGCATGCCGCGTCTGAAGCTCAGCATGACGATCTCTGACGCGGATTTTAACTCCTACCAGCGAACCCTCGAGGAACTCGGCCGGCAATTGCTTGCCGCCCGCAGCGGCATGCTGCGGCTGGACCGGACCACGCGGGCCGAATGGCTGTCAGGCCTGAGTTGGGGCAATCATCACATGGGGACCACTCGGATGCATGTGGACCCCAAGCAGGGTGTAGCCGATGCCAACGGCCGGGTGCACGACATCGCCAATCTGTATCTGGCTGGCAGTGGCCTTTTCCCAACCTATGGCGCCTCAAATCCCACCATGAACCTCGTAGCCTTGACCCTCAGGCTTGCTGACCACCTCAAAGAGGTTCTGGTATGAGGGACCCGCTCACCCGGCGCAGATTGATCACCGGAAGTGGAGCCGTGATCGGCCTTGGTTCCGCTGCCGCACTCACCTTCGGGTTCGGGCTATGGCACGGTCCCTGGGCGTCCTCGCCCTATGGGGACTTGCTGAACCAGCTGCCGCTCGAAGCGGGTGCCGTGACCCTCGGCCGGGCCGTGCGCCAGGCGCTTCCGGCCCTGAACGACAGCCTGGCCGCAGCGAGCCTGCGTCGCCGCCTCATTGGCACCTCGCTGCGCAAGTTGGCCCGCACGGATGCCGAGCATCGCCAAGTCGTCGAAGTCTCGGGCTGGATCCTGCCTCTCAGCGTAGCTGAGCTTTGTGCTCTTGCGGCAAGTAGGGCCACGGCCTGACCGCTGGGGCGCCTAGCCTCGCCCGCCCCTTCCTAGGGGCGGAACGCCCGCCGCGGCCCCCGTTCGGGAACTTTTGACACGCATCCGGACCTTGATCCCGTCCCGACAATCACCACATTCTCCCTAGCAGGACGGTGCCGATAGGGCCGCCTGGACGACAAGCCGCTTCGAGGAGGGCTTCATCAGTGACCCGTACAGCCGTTTTCAATAGCCCGTTTCTGCTCGGTTTCGATCACTTGGAGCGCTTGCTCGAACGCAGTGCCAAGAGTTCGGGAGACGGCTATCCACCCTACAACATCGAGCAGATCGCTCCTGAGTGCCTCAGGATCACCTTGGCCGTAGCGGGTTTCTCGTCCGAGGAACTCAATGTGACGGTGGAAGACAAGCAGCTGGTGATTCGCGGCAAGCAGGCCGATGTCCCAGGGCGGCAGTTTATTTATCGCGGAATTGCTGCCCGTCAGTTCCAGCGGACGTTCGTGCTGGCCGACGGCATTGAGGTTGCGGGAGCCGACCTGGAAAACGGCCTTCTGACCATTACCCTGACCCGTCCGAAGGCCCCGAGCGTTTTGAAGAAGATCGCCATCAGGGCCAAAGCCGCAGAATGCGACGCAGCCAGCGAGGAACTTGACGAGGGACTTGAACAGAGGAGGTCATTATGACCGGCAACTATAACGAATTTGACGAACAGCAGGGGCTTGATCCCTCGCGCATCGCCTATATCAAACCGACGCTTGTCTCGGAGGCGCGGGCACTTGGGATTATTCCGGAGGGCATTCGCATTCCTGACAGCATGAAACTCTATGTCCTGCACGCCATTGACGGCACCGTGCTCGGCTTCACAGATGCCTATGACAGTGCCTATGGCGCCGCGGTGCAACACGACCTGACACCATTTTCGGTCCACTGAGCAACAATCCGGGCGATCGACAAACCCTGAGGGCCGCCGCAAGGCGGCCCTTTCCGTATCGCGAGCAACCCGTCAGGCGGCTTGCGACGTCCCAGCCGCATTCTTCGGCTCGGTCAGTAGCGCGTAAAGCACTTCCGGGCTGCTGGTGGCACGTAACTTCTCGCACACCGTCTGGTTGCGCAAAAGACGCGATACCCGGGCCAGCGCCTTCAGGTGGTCGGCGCCAGCGTTTTCCGGAGCTAGCAGCAAAAAGACAAGATCTACCGGCTGGTTGTCGATTGCCTCATACGCGATCGCGGGATCGAGGCGGGCAAAGACTGCCGTGATCTTGGACAACCCGCTAAGACGGCCATGCGGAATCGCAATACCCTGCCCCATTCCGGTTGTACCCAGACGTTCGCGCTCGGTCAGTGTTTCGAGTATGCGGCGTGCTGGCAGATTCGTGAGCACGGCGGCGCGCTCGGCCATTTCGTGAAGCAGCTGTTTCTTGGTCTGCACCTTGAGCGCTGCAATCACGGCTTCCGGTGCAAGCATGTCCGAGATTTCCATGATGACCTTCTGTTCCTTGAGTTGCGGCAACGCAGCTCAGGGATGATGATTTTTGAGCTTGCGGCTGTGGCGCTCAACCTGCTTCTCCAGCCGCTCGAGTGCACCATCGAAGGCCCGATAGGCGTCGCTGCCCGTTCCTTCCGACTTGAGGACAATCCCGGTACCCAGATGCGCGCTTACATCCGCGCGATAAAACGCACCTTCATGACTGAAGACAACATTTGCCTCCACGTGGCCGTCGAAATGCTTACCGATTGCGCCTTCCAGCTTCGTGCGCACCGCTTCGGGGAGCGCCGAACCAATTTCCATCTGCTTTCCGGATACCCGTAGCTGCATGGTCTCTACCGCTAACGTTCGAACTGGTGGCAAAGCCCGAAATTCCGGCCCCGCAACCCTAGCAATGCCCCAAGCGGCAAGCGGCGGTCTTATGTCGCAGCGCCACCCGAGAGTCAACGACGCATTTTAACGCCCTACCGCGACCAGGCTGAGCCCGGAACATTTCTGTCTGCGGCGCTCCACCGACGAGGGAATCCGCATAGCCTCCCTATACTTCGCAACCGTTCGCCGCGCTATATTCACGCCATCTGTCGTCAGCATGGCAACGATGCGGTCATCGGAGAGAATTTCACGACCTTCACCATCAATCAACTCCTTGATACGGTCACGTACAGCCTCTGCGGAGTGGGACTCTGCCCCGTCAACCGACTGGATCGCGGCGGTGAAGAAATATTTGAGCTCAAAGACCCCCCGCGGTGTGGCAAGGAATTTATTTGATGTGACCCGGCTCACCGTCGATTCGTGCATGCCGATGGCGTCTGCAACGGTACGCAAATTGAGCGGTCGCAAATGACGAACGCCGTGGATCAAGAAACCATCCTGTTGGCGCACGATCTCGCTGGCCACCTTGAGGATCGTCCGGGCACGTTGGTCAAGGCTCTTGAGCAACCAGTTGGCATTGTTCAGGCAGTCGGTGAGATATTCCTTGGTGTTCCTGTCACGAGCCCCTGCGGCCACGCTGGCATAATAGCGGGCGTTGATAAGAAGCCGCGGCAGGGTCTCCGAATTGAGCTCGACATGCCAAAGGCCGTCCGCGCCCTCGCGCACGAATACATCCGGCACCACAGGTTGAATCGGCTCTGCGCCAAAGCTCAAACCGGGTTTGGGTGTGAGAGCGCGGATTTCGGCGATCATGTCGAGAATATCCTCGGCATCAACTCCGCAATGTGCGCAGAGGCCTGGCAGATCGCGACGGGCAACCAGATCCAGCTTACTCAATAATGCGCGCATAGCCGGATCGAGTCGATCGCGCTCCTGCAGCTGCAGCGCGAGACATTCGGCCAGATCGCGGGCGCCGACACCGGTGGGCTCGAAGCCCTGAATGATCGTCAGCACGGTTTCAACCTCGGCAACAGCAATGGCCAGCCGCGCCGCGATATCGACGCAATCGCCACGAAAATATCCTGCCTCATCAATCGAATCGATGATTGCCGCAGCAATCAGACGTTGCGTTACAGGCAACGCCGCAATGGACAGCTGCCGATTGAGAAACTCCTTCAAGGTCTCGGCTTCGCCTGCCGCAGCTTCGAGGCCATCGCCGTCCCCGTCAAAGCGGGCTGGCGCGCGCAGCGTCGACCAGTCGGAGAGCGGGCTTTGCAACTCCGGCGCATCGGCGTGTGCGACGTCATAGAGATCTTCCGGACAGGCATCCAGATCGTCAGCCTTAGAAAAATCTTCGTGAGACAGCGCCGTATCCAGCGCCTCACCCGCCTCAGGGGCCGCAGGCTCTGGATCCGCCCCGTTGGCGTCGTCACGCTCATCGCGCTCCAAAAGCGGGTTGTGCTCGAGTTCCTGCTCCACGTAGTCGACAAGTTCGAGGTTGGACAGCTGTAGCAGCTTGATCGCCTGCTGCAGTTGCGGCGTCATGACAAGGGACTGCCCCTGTCTTATTTCCAGCCGCTGCGTGACTGCCATGATCTGTCCACCACACCGTCAGAGCGAAAAGCGCTCACCCAAATAGACACGCCGCACGTCACGATCTCCCACGATTTCTCCCGGGACACCCTCCTTGAGGACCTTTCCCTCATGAAGAATGTACGCGCGGTCTATGATATCCAACGCGTCGCGAACATTATGATCAGTGATCAAAACGCCGATTCCGCGGTCCTTTAGATGACGCACAAGATCGCGGATATCCGACACCGCAATTGGATCGATGCCGGCCAGCGGTTCATCGAGCAGGATGTAGGCCGGCTGCGTCGCCAGAGCGCGAGCGATTTCCACCCGCCTGCGTTCACCTCCGGACAAAGCGATCGCTGGCGTATCGCGGACGTGACTGAGGCCAAACTCGGCCATCAATTCCTCGACCATGGCTTCGAGGCGGGGTGGATCGGATTCGATCAGTTCGGCCGCCGCGCGAATATTTTCTTCCGCACTCAGGCCTCGAAAAATCGAAGCTTCCTGCGGCAGATAGCCGATGCCAAGCCGGGCCCGACGGTACATGGGAAGCGCCGTGACATCGTGGCCATCGAGTTCTATTGTACCATAATCAGCGGGGATAAGTCCGGTAATCATGTAGAATGTCGTGGTCTTGCCGGCACCGTTTGGCCCCAAAAGGCCGACCACCTCGCCCCGTCGCAGAGACAGGCTGACGCCGCGAACCACCGGACGCTTCCTAAAGGTCTTGCCAATATTACGCACAATGAGCCCCTGCCCGCCTTCGACCAGTCGTGGCCGACCGGATGGTGACAAACTGGGGGCAAAGGTGTTGGAAGCGTCTCTCATGGCAAGAATTGTGCCTGTTTCTCTTTTAAGGAAGCGTAAACCCTATTTCGGCTTTCCGGCTGACTTTTTTTTCGGCTCCTGCCGTGCTGGCGGCACAAACAGTCCCTCTACGCGTCCTCCCGGCATGCCCTGTGCCGTTAATTGCGCCAGTCCAGTCTCAAGATTGATAACAAGTTGCGTGCCGCGCATGACATTCTTGTGGCGGGTGAGCACGACGTTTCCGCTGAGCGTGATCGTACGCAGATTGACCTGGTAGAGACCCTTCTGCCCCTGCGCCTGGCCATTGGGGGCATCAAATAGAACATGTCCGGTTGCGATGATGTCGTTGATCGCCCCCTTCAGAGTTTTGACATCGACGCGGTCGGCATGAAGTCTGAAATTGCCCTGACTGACAATGACATTGCCCTGGTAAGCCCCGGCCTTGGTGTTGAGATCGCCGCTGAAGCGATCAGCTGACACCGCAATAGGCGCATTGGAGGCATGACTGCCCAAATTTAATCCCTGCGCATGAGCTCCGACATCAAGTGCCAAAATACTCAGCGCCGCGAGCATCACCCAGCGAAACGAGGTCACGCTTTGGCTCCATGAAG
>JAKAVI010000064.1 GCA_021817355.1 Pseudomonadota bacterium
GGATCCGGCCAGTATCATGGCAGTTGCGCGCCAAATTGGCTGGACAATGCTGGTTTTGCTTGGTGCCCCACTCGGCTTGCTGCTTGGTGCAGGTGTTGCCGCTCACGTCGTGCAGGCCCGCCCGGTCTTTACCGCCGAAAAAATCAAGCCTGATCTTTCAAAGCTGTCCCTCACTCACGGCTTTCAGCGCCTTTTCGGTATAGACGGCTGGGTGGCACTGCTCAAGGGTACCGTCAAAATGGCGCTTGTCGCGGGGGCGCTATGGGCGGTGCTTTGGCCGGACCGCGTTGAGATCCTCGCGATTTTGCAGCAGTCACCGCGCGATATTGCCGGCAACATGATGAGAATTGCGCTGCACATAGCTCTTGCCACACTTTCGGTTTTGACGCTGGTCGCAATTCTCGACTATCTCAATCAGCGCATGCAATTTCTCAAGCGCAACCGCATGAGCCGGCATGAAATCAAGGAAGAGATTCGTCAATCGGATGGTGACCCGCTCATCAAGGCAAAGATACGCCAGATAAGAATGGAACGTTCGCGAAGACGGATGATGGCCCGCGTGCCTCAGGCGACAGTAGTGGTGATGAACCCAACGCACTACGCTGTCGCACTGCAGTATGAAGCCGGTAACATGACTGCTCCGGTTTGTGTGGCCAAAGGCGTTGACGCCGTAGCCCTGCGCATTCGCGACAAGGCCAAGGAACACAATGTTCCGGTCGTGGAAAACCCGCCTCTTGCGCGCGCACTCTATGCGGCTGTGGAAATCGATGAAAGCATTCCACCAGAACACTACAAGGCAGTGGCACAGGTTATTGGCTACGTGCTGAAGCTTTCCGGCAGGATGCGCCCGAACTAGCTCACCACCATCACCTTGCATTGGCCGCTGGGCTTGCGCAGGGCTTCGAATGCTAAAGGCAGGCTGTCCAGGTCTATGGTGTCAGTGATCATGCTCTCGCCATCAATCCGACCTGATGCCAGCATGGCGATCACATAGTCGAAGTCTGCGGGACGGTAACCAAGCACAAATTGCAGGTTAAGTTCTTTGGCGATGCCCGCGAGCGGAAAGATGGTGTCAGGCTGCTGGCAGACGCCGGCCACCACGATGCGTCCACCCCGAGGGGCCTCTGCCATGGTCTGTCCGATCATCCCGGGCGCACCAACGCACTCAAAGATGACGTCCGGGCTGCGCCCGGTCAGACGCTCGACCTGACCGGCAAGCGGTTCGTCCGGATTGAGGGCATCGCTCGCACCAAAGCGCGCCGCCATTTGACGCCGCACGGCCGCCCGTTCGCTGACAAGAACATGTCGTATGCCCAGAAATCTTGCCCACAGGATCACTGCGAGCCCAACCGGTCCTGCACCCACAACCAGGATCACAGCATTGCGATCGAGTTTGGCCATGTCGACAGCATGCAGTCCGACTGCCAGGGGTTCAACCAGCGCTCCGGCGCGATAGCTCATGCCCGCAGGAAGGCGGAACGCTGCATTGGCTGATATGCGGACATATTCTGCGTAGGCGCCATGGCGTTGACCCAGCCCGATGCCAGCGCCATGCGCACAGGCGCCTGAGCCAAGACCCACGCTAAGATTGGGACAGGGGGTTTGTTCTCCGCAGCACAGAAAGGGAAAGCCCACCACCGCCGTTCCCGTGCGCCACTCGGCTCGGACAGCGCTGCCGGTTTCCACCACTTCACCTGAAAATTCATGCCCCATGACCGCGCCAGAGGGTAAGGCCAGAACCGAGCCGGGCTCGGTCATGTGCAGGTCTGAACCGCAGATTCCGCAGGCGTGAACCTTCAATATCAAGTCGTGCGGCGAGGGACGGGGTTCGTCGATCTGTTCAATAACCAGGGGTTGACCTGCCTGATGAAATACCGCGGCCCGCATGGGTTCCTCCACTTTGCTCGGCATCGCCAGCTTATGCCATTCTGCAGAAGTGGGAAGCCGGAGATGGAAATGAGTTCCCCTTACGCGACGGCAAGACAGATGCTGGACGACCTCACCCGTCGACGCATATCGGCGCTCGAGCTTCTTGAGCAACACGTCGTACGGCAGCGTAGCCTTCACGGCAAATTGAATGCCGTGATCGCCGAGGATCTAACCGCGGCCCGCATGGCGGCCCGCGCTCTCGACGATGCCCGCGCTCGCGGCACAGAGCTCGGTACGCTCGCAGGGCTGCCGATGACCATTAAGGATGGTTTCGATGTCAACGGCATGCCGGCGACATCAGGCAATCCCGAATTTGCCGATCGGGCGCGATCCTGTGCCGACGCGGAGCTAGTCGGCCGACTGCGCAGGGCAGGGGCGGTGATTTGGGGTAAAACCAACGTGCCGCTGATGCTCGGTGATTTCCAGAGCTACAATGCGCTATTTGGTACAACCAATAACCCGTTTGATCCTACCCGGACTTCGGGGGGATCATCGGGTGGTGCCGCAGCGGCCCTGGCCGCTGATATTACGCCACTGGAACTTGGTTCGGACATTGGCGGTTCGCTGCGCCATCCAGCCAATTTCTGTGGGGTCTGCGCGCTCAAACCGAGCTGGGGATCATTGCCCCTGAAGGGGCACGTTCCACCTGCTCCAGGCAGGAACCAGGAGGTTGATCTCAATGTCGCCGGGCCCATGGCCCGGAATGTGAGAGATCTTAAGCTGATGTGGGACGTTCTGAGGGAAAAACCTTACTCCGAGCCTTCGCCGGCCGCACGGGCACGGATCGCAGTCTGGAGTGCACAACCGGGATGGCCGCTTGCACAGTGTGTAAGAGATGCCGTCGAGGAGACTGCAAGATGCCTCGCCGCTCTGGGTTTTGCCGTTGATCATGCCGCTCCCGACTTCAATTTTGACGAGCTGCTACAGACCTATCTGGATCTTCTGATTGCGACCGTGGCCGGGAATTTTCCTGTGCATCTGCGTGAAGCCATGGCCGCCCGGCGCCATGAGGACATGCGCCTCGTCCGTGAAGGTCGCGACGCCACCGGCGAGGCAGGCTATCGCCTGCGGGCAAGTGCCCCGCAGGATCAGATCGATAGGGCCAGGCGCACGCGCGACAGCTACAGGCGCGTGCTGGATGCGTTTTTCCGTCAGGGTTATGACGCGATCCTGGCTCCGGTCACACCGGTCACCGCCTTTTTGCATGATCACTCCATGCCTATGAATGCCCGCCGTCTCGTGGTCGACGGCATTGAGGTCCCCTACATGTCCGCTCTCAACTGGATCGCGGTGGCGACCGCACTTCATGCTCCAGCTCTGGTTTTTCCGGCTGCACGGCACGAAGGCCTGCCGATCGGCGTCCAGCTGATTGGGCCGGAACGCGGTGAATCCAGGCTGTTCGAGGTTGCCCTAGCGGCAGAGCAGGCGATCGGCCCCTTCCCGCCGCCCGCGCTCTGAGCCACACTGTGTGGACAAAATATTGGAGAAGGTTCAATCATGACGATGCGACTGCGAAGTGGTATATTTCTGGCCCCCTTTCATCCGGTTAACGAAGATCCCACGCTCTGTATTCAGCGCGATATGGAATTGATCGAACATCTCGATCGGCTTGGCTATGATGAAGCGTGGATCGGAGAGCACCACTCCGCTGGTTTCGAAATCATCGCCAGCCCCGAGCTGTTCATTGCCGCAGTTGCCGAACGCACCCGGCGCATAAAATTGGGTACGGGGGTGGTGTCGTTGCCGTATCATAACCCGCTGATGGCGGCGAACCGGATCATTCAGCTCGATCATCAGACGCGTGGGCGCATCATGTTTGGGGTCGGACCGGGTCTGCTGCCATCGGACGCATTTTCCATGGGCATCGATCCATCGGTGCAGCGCACACGCATGGTTGAAGCTCTGGAGGTTATCGTACGGCTATTTAAGGGCGAGCGGGTCACAATCAAAACCGACTGGTTTGAATTGGTGGATGCAACCTGTCAGTTGCGCCCCTTCACTTACCCCTATCCTGAGATCGCGGTCGCATCATCGGTAACACCCTCTGGAGGCAAACTGGCCGGCAAGCATGGATTTGGCATGCTGTGTGTCGCCGCAACCCAGGCTGGCGGTTACGATGCCCTGGGCATCAACTGGGAAATTGCACAAAAGACCGCGTTAGAGAACGGCCGGACAATGGATCCCGACCGTCTGAGGCTGGTGGGGCCCGTCCATCTGGCTGAAAGTCGCGAACAGGCCTTTGAAAACTGCAAATTCGGCTTCGAGCAATGGCAGGGGTATTTTTCAGGGATTAGCGCCGTCGCTGGGCGCGAGGCGGCAGAGAACCGGTCGCTCAGCACGCTGGTTGAAGAAGGCGTGGCTGTGGTTGGTACTCCCGACGATGCCATTGCCCAGATCCGAAGACTGCAAGCCAAACAGGGCTCGTTCGGGTGCTTTCTGCAGCTGGCTCATAACTGGGCAAATTTTGAGCACACCCGCAAGTCCTATGAGCTTTGGCAACGTTACGTTGTTCCAGCCATCAATGGCGCCAATCAGGCGCGCGAAACTGCCTTGTCCTGGGCCAAGGACAACAAGGAGCGTTTCATTGGCGCGGCAATGTCAGCTGCGATGCAAACCATTCAAAAGCATCACGACGAGGAAACCGCCAAAAGCGCCTCCAGCGGAAAGAACTAGGGGAGTTGGAGGCGCTTCTCGGGCGAGACCATGCCGCTCAGGAGATGGATGTAATTGCCGGAGCGCGCCGCGACCGGGCAGCCGAGCGGCCGGCAGGAGGACAAACCGCCCGGAACAGCAATACCGGGCGGGAGGCTCCTTTGACGGCCAACCGTATCATGTCAGCGGCAGCGCGCCCCAGATCGTTCGAAGCGTCCGCACCGAGCGCCTCTAAGGTACGGCGCAGCCAGACGAGGTCCTCGACGCGACGGCGCCCCTCGTCGAAATGTGCCGCTACTTCGCGCAGCCTGTCGCTGCAGGATGGCACATGGCTCTGTGGCAGAAGGCTTGCCGCTTCTCGCAACAGACAGGCCGCACCGATGACCGTGCTGGGCTCGGTCGCGATGAGACGCTGATGCAGCATGGCAATCCGCGCAAGCCCGCTGCGGGTAGCCCGCACATCATCCACGTCACGGGCTTCAGCGAGCGCCATATAAGCCTGCTCGATTTCATCCATCAGGGCGATGACCGGATCGACGCGCACGAAGCAACCCCGCGTTTCGTCTCCTGAGCAGCTAACGCGCGTGCTTGGGCCCTGAAAAGTGGCTGACGAGGGGCAGGACGGACTTATCCCCTCTTGATCACGCGCAAGCTCGCCGGCGGGAGCCAAGTGTCCCAAATCAGGACATTTGGCCTCACCGGGGTCATGCGGTCAGATGTGGATGGCGTGTCCAAGTCCGCGCAGCGACGCTTCGTGCAGCGCTTCGGACAAGGTGGGATGGGCATGGATAGTCCCGGCGATGTCTTCAAGCACGGCGCCCATTGCCAGCGCATGTGAGAATTCTCCGGAAAGTTCGCTGACGTGTTCGCCGACCGCCTGGATGCCGACAATCCGATGATTGTCCTTGCGGGCAACCACCCGCACAAAACCCTCTCCTGCACCCATGGAGAGGGCACGGCCATTCGCCACGAAGGGAAACTGGGCGACCATTGCCTCCGGACCGGCCTCCGCAGGTGACAAACCGCAACTTACGATTTCCGGGTCCGTAAAGCAGACCGCCGGAATGGCGGCCGGCTCGAAGCTGCGCCGCGCGCCGGCGATGATTTCGGCAACCATTTCGCCCTGTGCGGCCGCCTTGTGCTCCAGCATCGGCTCGCCGACAAGATCGCCAATGGCCCAAACGTTTTTCATCGAGGTGGCTCCGCGCGCGTCGATCTTGACAAAGCGTCCCGCCAGATCGACCGCCATATTTTCAAGGCCCCAGCCAGTGGTGTTGGGCTGCCGTCCGACGGTTACCAGGACGCGATCAGCGGCAATCTCGAGCGTCTCCTTGTCCGAGGTCTCGACAACGAGCGCCTCCCCCGCCAATCCTTTCGCGCGGGCTGAGAGGTGAAGGGTAACGTCATGGCTCTTTAGCCATTTTACCACCGGGCTCACCAGCTCACGGTCATAAAGCGGCAAAATCTGGTCTTGCGCCTCAATGATCGTAACCCTGCTGCCCAGTTTGCGAAAGGCAATGCCCAGCTCAAGACCAATATAACCCGCGCCGATTACAAGCAGGTGCTCAGGAAGCTGTTGCAAATCAAGAGCTTCACTGGAGGATATGATCTTCTTGCCGAACGGCAGAAAGCCAAGTTCGACAGGCTTGGAGCCCGTGGCCAGCACCACATGCTCGGCATGCACGGTTTTGGGACCATCTTTGGTGTCGACGTGCAGGGTCTTCGCGTCCGAAAAACTGCCCCACCCTGAAATTACCTGGACTTTGGCCTTCTTCAACAGCGCCCCGACACCTGTATTTAGCCTGTTGACGATACTGTCCTTCCACGCAACCAGACCGCGCAGATCAAGCGCTGGGACAGCTGTAAGCGAAATTCCGGCAACAGGGTTGGCGGCAATGGCAGCCATCTGCTCGAACTGGCTGGCACGTTGAATGATGGCCTTGGAGGGAATACAGCCGCGAATGAG
>JAKAVI010000294.1 GCA_021817355.1 Pseudomonadota bacterium
CGTGGTGATTTCGGTGACCGCCAGCGCCCGCCCGCCCATCACCCCGATGCTGAGCTCACGGCCGGGCACATATTCTTCAACCATCATCTCGTCGGAAAGCGCCCAATCGTCCCGCCCCAAGGCGTCAGGGGGACGGTTGTCGCCTTCGCGGATGATGAAAACCCCGACCGAAGAGCCTTCATTGACCGGCTTGATCACATAGGGCGGCGCCATCAGATGGCTGTGCGCTGCCGCGCGGCGGTCGACAACGATGGAGTTGACCACCGGAAGGCCGGCGACGCGAAACACATCCTTGGCCCGCTGCTTGTGCATCGCCAGCGCCGATGCCAGTACCCCGGAATGGGTGTAGGCAAGGCCCAGAACTTCCAGCAGACCCTGCACGCAGCCATCTTCACCCCAGCGCCCGTGCAGCGCGTTGAAGACCGCGTCGGGTTTCACGGCATTGAGCTGGGCCGCCAGATCGGCGGTTTTGGGATCGATCTCGACCACCTCATAGCCTTCCTCCCGCAACGCCGCAGCACAGAAGCGACCACTGTTGAGGCTCACCTCCCGCTCGGAGGAGACGCCACCGAGCAACACCGCAACTCTTTGAAACCGCCGTAACGGGGTCATGCTTGGCCCACCCTTTTGATTTCCCACTCAAGGGCGATGCCGAACCTGGCCTCAACCCTGGCACGGACCTCTTCGCCCAGAGCTTCGAGATCGGCGGCGCGCGCCTCACCCAGATTGATGAGAAAGTTGCAATGCTTGTCCGAGACCATCGCATCGCCCCGGCGCAGTCCGCGGCAGCCGGCGCCATCGATGAGTGACCAGGCCTTTTGTCCTGGTGGGTTCTTGAAGGTGGAGCCGCCAGTTCTGGTCCGCACCGGTTGCGCCGCTTCGCGTTCGGCGAGGAGCCTCTGCATGGTGGCGCGCACACTGTCCGGATCCTCGCGGTGGCCCTCAAGCACGGCTTCGACAAACACGACGTCCTCAGGCAGCGCACTGCGGCGATAGCCAAAGCCCATATCGCTCGGGCCGAGGCTGAGGCATCGGCCCTGGCCGTCAAGCGCGGTGGCGGCAACGAACACGTCCTTGATCTCGCGACCGTAGCAGCCGGCGTTCATGCGCAAGGCCCCGCCGATGGTTCCAGGTACGCCACGCAGAAATTCAAGGCCGCCTATGCCCGCATCCGCCGCGGCGCGCGCCACAGTACTGTCAAGCGCTGCAGCCCCGACATGAAGGCGTGTCCCTTCGCTGCGGATCTTGCCAAAGGCGGCGGTCAGGCGGATCACCACCCCCTTGATGCCGCCATCGCGGATGAGCAGGTTTGAGCCCACACCGATCACCGACAGCGCCAGAGCCTGCGGCCGTGCCGACAGAAACGCTGCCAGATCCTCGACATCCTGGGGACGGAACAGCACCTCGGCCGGACCACCGGCGCGAAACCACACCAGTTCCTTGAGCGCTGCCTCTGGCTGGTAGCTGCCGCGTATCTGCGGAAGACGCACACTCGCCATCGTCGTCATCGACGCGCCTCCTCAGCCTCGAGCGCCGCGGCCAGACCGCGCGCCCAGTGGGTGATCGATCCCGCGCCGAGACAGACGATGGCCCCACCCGGCTTGACGAGTGGATGGAGCGTTGCAGTGAGATCCTCTGCGCCCTCAATGGTCAGTACATTGCGGTGCCCGTGGGCGCGCAGCGACTGCGCATAGCTGTCGCGGTCAATCCCCGCGATGGGTGCCTCCCCAGCCGCATAGACCGGGGCAATGATGGCGATATCGGCATCGTTGAGGCAGCTTGAGAACTGCTCGAACGTGTCGCGCAGACGGGTGTAGCGATGCGGTTGTACGACCGCGATGATAGGCCCCTGATAGGCTTGACGGGCAGCGCGCAGGGCTGCTGCGATCTTGAACGGGTTGTGACCGTAATCATCGATGATGGCCATGCCGTTCCAGGCGCCGACACGGGTAAAGCGCCGCCCCACCCCGCCGAAGCCTGCGAGCGCGGTGCGGATGGTGTCGTCGCCGATGCCCAGCTCGCGCGCCACAACAAGGGCCGCGAGAGCATTCTGAACATTGTGCTCACCGGGCATGGGCAGGCACAGATCTTCGATCAGGGTCTTGGTCTGTGTCGGACGGTCGGTGACGATGACACTGAAATAGGAGGTGCCGTTCTCATAGCGCAGATTGACGGCACGAAAATCCGCCTGTGGAGACAGACCATAGGTCATGACACGGCGGTCGCGGATCTGCGCTACCATGGCCTGTACCTCCGGATGATCGAGGCACATCACGGCAAAGCCATAGAACGGTACGTTCTCCACGAAACTGAGAAAGGCTGCCCGCAAGGTGTCAAAGCTGCCGTAAAAATCCAGGTGATCAGGATCGATGTTGGTGACCACCGACACTGTTGCCGGCAGCCGCAGAAAGGTGCCATCGCTTTCATCGGCTTCGACCACCGCCCAGTCGCCAGCGCCCAGACGGGCATTGGTGCCATAGGCATTGATGATGCCGCCATTGACCACGGTGGGATCAAGCCCGCCAGCATCCAGCAATGCTGCAACCAGCGTCGTCGTCGTCGTCTTGCCATTGGTGCCGGCAACCGCCACACACCACTTCAGGCGCATGATCTCGGCCAGCATCTCGGCCCGGCGCACCAGGGGCAGCCCCTTCAGACGCGCGGCATCAAACTCCGGATTTCCAGCCTTGACCGCCGAGGAGTAAACAACGACATGCGCGCCCTGAAGATTTGCTTCGCTGTGACCGATGGCGATCGTGATGCCCAGCGACCGCAGGCGGCGGACCACGTCGCTTTCGGCCAGATCCGAACCTGAGACATGATAGCCAAGATTGTGCATGATCTCGGCAATGCCGCTCATGCCGATGCCGCCGATGCCGACAAAATGAATCCGGCCCGTCTCCAGAGGTACGCGCGTCGGTGCGGGGACACGGGTGGCAATCACGACTGCCTCCCCAGCTCTTCGACAAGATCGGCCAGCCGTTCGGTCGCCTGCGGATAGGCAAGCTTGCGCGCGCACTCCGCCTTCTGCATCAGCCTTTGGGGAAGGGCAAAGGCCTCGACGAGGAGTGCCGCCAGAGCCTCCGCCGACAACTCGCTTTGGCGCACCGCCCAGCCCGCGCCCGCTGTGGCGAAGGCTTCTGCGTTCGGCATCTGGTTATCATCAAGGGCATGGGGCAAGGGTACGAGGATTGCCGGACGACCGATCAGTGCAAGTTCACTGACCGTACCCGCACCGGCACGTCCCACAACCAGATGCGCCGCGGCCATGCGTTGCGGCAGATCGCGGAAAAAAGGTGCAAGCTCGGCGGCGATGCCCAACTGCGCATAGCTGCGGCCAACCCCGTCAAGATCCTCGGACCGGCATTGCTGGCTTAAATGCAGACGCTGACGCAGGTCCGCGGGCAGGCGGGCCAGCGCCGCCGGGACTATCTCGCTGAAGACATGGGCGCCTTGACTGCCGCCGAAGACGAGAAGTTCGATCGGGCTGTGCGCCTTCAGCTCGGGAAAGGGCGCAAAAGCTTGTGCCATTACCTCGGCACGCAGCGGATTGCCGGTATAGACGACCTTGCTCATGTCCTTGGGTAGAAAGCGGACCAGAGGCAGATTGGCCGCGATGCGCTGCACATGATTGGCCAGGAGTCGATTGGCCCGGCCCAAGAGCGCATCCGGTGTCAGAATGACGGTGGGAATGCGTTTCAGGCAGGCCGCCAGCATCACTGGCACCGAGGGGTAGCCGCCGAAACCAACCACAACCTTGGGCTTGAATTTGCTGAGCTTGATCAGCGACAGCCCAAGCCCGGCAAGAATCTCAAAAGGTGCCAGAGCAAGACGCCATACCGAGCGATCCGAGAACGCAGCGGAGGGAACCGTAGTGATCTGCGCCGCAGGAAATGCGGTCGCGTAATTCTTGAAGCGTGCATCGGTCATGACGACGATGGCATGGCCACGGCGCGTCAGCTCCTGGGCCAAAGCCTGGGCCGGAAACAGATGCCCGCCGGTGCCGCCGGCCGAAAGCACGATCGTGCTCATGGCGAGGTCTCGCGCAGAAAGGTAAAGACGTCGTGATCTTCGTGACCAATCTTGGGCCGTTGGCGGGTGACGGCGAGGGCAAAGCCGAGGCTGAGAGCGATGGCAAAGAGCGAAGATCCGCCGTACGAAATAAAGGGCAGCGTCATGCCCTTCGCCGGTAGCAGTGAGATCGCCACCCCCATGTTAATGAAGGCCTGCAGTGCTACGACGATAGCAAGCCCGGCCCCTGCGATCTGGGAGAACGGATCCTTCGCCTGTGCCGAACGCATCAGCAGACGTACCGCCAAAACGCAGAACAGGACCGCAATCAGTCCACACAGGATGAGGCCGAATTCTTCACCGGCGACCGCAAAGATGAAGTCCGAATTGGCGTCAGGCAGACGGTATTTGATGGTCCCGGCACCGGGGCCCACACCAAACAAGCCGCCCCGGGCGAAGGCCTCCAGCGAGAGCTGGGTTTGGAAGCCGCCACTACCGAGAAATTGCTGCACCCGGTGGTGCACATAACCGAAGTTGAAATAAGCGCCGACCACAAGCAGCATCAAGGAGCCGGCCAGGCCGCTGATCCACAGCGCGGACACGCCGTAGACAAACAGCAGTGCGCCCCACAGACTGAGCATCAGCGCGGTCTGTCCCACATCCGGCTGCAACAGCAGGATGACGAGCGCCGGGGCAATGAGCAGCAGTGTGATCACCGGCTTGGGCAGGATCATCTTGGCGTTGTCGGCGAGAATGGAAGCGGCAAGCACGGCAAAGCCGGGCTTGAGGAATTCGCTCGGCTGCACCGTCATGAAACCAAGATCGATCCAGCGGCGCGCACCCAGAACCCGGCTGCCCAGAAGGATGGCAAGCACAGAACCGATAAGGGCGAGCGCAAAGACCACCGCGGCGGTGAGCTTGACCGTACGCAGCGACAAGGTCGAGGTGAACCACAATATAAAAAGTGCGATCACGGCATAGAGGGTCTGATGCCAGGCATAACGGAAATTACCGGCGCTGAGGAGACTGCCGGTGGCGGCCGGACTGGCGGCAAAAGCCAGCATGATGCCGATGGCCAGGATCGCGAGCATGGTGAAGACAGCAACCCGGTCGACGGTCCACCACCACGCCGCAAGGCCACTGCGATCGGCGCGCGACAGGCTCATCGTCCCTCCTCCGCGCCCTGATCCCGGCCAAAATCCGAACCTCCGAGACAGGCTCCCGCAGCGTGCAACAGGGCCTTCTTGCCCCCATAGGACAAGCTCCCGCGGCCTTCCCCCAAGGGTCTGTTGTTGGCCACCCTCATGACATCAAGCAACCTTAACGCCTGCATCCTTACTTTGGTCCGATCCTGCTGTGCGACGACCACGGTCAAGACGCCGCCCGAATGGCACGGGCTTCGATCAGTGCACGGAAGGTGTCGCCGCGCTCCTCGAAGTCGCGGAACTGGTCAAAGCTTGCGCACGCCGGCGACAGGAGCACGACCGACGCCTCAAGATGGGCGGCATCGCGCAAGGCCGCCGTCACCGCGGCTTCGAGTTCACCGCAGAGCTCATAGGCTACATGGCCCTGCAGCGTAGCGGCAAAGCTCTCCGCCGCTTCACCGATGAGATAGGCTTTGCGGATGCGCTCGAAATAGGGCGCAAGCGCGACAATGCCGCCTTGCTTGGCACGGCCGCCAGCGATCCACAGGATGTTGTCGTAACAGGCGAGCGCACGGGCCGCCGCATCGGCATTGGTCGCTTTGGAATCATTGACGATACGCAGCGAGCCCCATTGCGCCACCACTTCCATGCGATGGGCAAGACCCGGAAAACTCCGGATGGACTGGGCGAGCGCACGGGCATCGCCGATGAACGGCTTGACCGCAGCATAAGCAAGTGCCGCATTCTGCCAGTTATGGGCACCGGCAAGTGACGCCACCTGACGCAGGTCCATGACCTCGCGCGCGGTGCCGCCTTGCGCATCATAGAGCTTGCCCTCCAGCACGAAGACGCCGCGTCCGAGAATCTTGCCCACGGACACCGCCGCAGTTGTGGCCCCGGCCAGACGGGTATGGATGGCGGCAGTGAGGCTGTCGTCAACGCCGACGCAGCGTAGCCCCTCCTGCGTCCCTTGCAGCAGCAGCCGCTCCTTAAGTCCGGCATAGCGTTCGAGCGTGCCATGGCGGTCAAGGTGATCTGGCGTGATATTGGTGAGGACGCTGACATCGGCACCCAGTGAAGGCGCCAGCTCGATCTGATAGGAAGACACTTCGAGCACATAGACGGTGCGCGCCGATGGTGGGGCAAGTTCAAGCACGGGCTTGCCGATATTGCCGCCGATCTGGGCATCAAAGCCATTGCTTGCAAGGATATGACCGATCAGCGCCGTGGTGGTGGATTTGCCATTGGTGCCGGTGATGGCAATCACCGGTGCTCGTGCTTGCGCACCGGGCTCTGGACGGATCTGCCGGGCGAAGA
>JAKAVI010000463.1 GCA_021817355.1 Pseudomonadota bacterium
TATGCGCCCTCCCATCAGACTAGCCGCACTCATGGGGCTGCACGTGGTATACGTGTTTACCCACGACAGCCTCGCGCTCGGAGAGGACGGTCCTACTCATCAACCGGTCGAGCAATTGGCAAATTTGCGTGCGATTCCGAATCTCGTCGTGATCCGTCCCGCGGACGCCAATGAAACCGCCATTGCTTGGCGGGTTGCCATAGAAACCCGTGACATCCCTGTGGCACTTATATTGAGCAGACAAGATCTGCCCACCCTGGATCGCAATCACTACGCTGCAGCGGACGGACTGCGTCGCGGCGCCTATGTGCTGAGCGACGTGCCAAGTGGCAGGCCCGACCTCATCCTGATCGCGAGCGGATCGGAAGTCGGCCTTATCCTGGCAGCGGCAGATCGTCTCCAGGCACAAGGCATCGCCGTTCGCTGTGTCTCCATGCCGAGCTGGGAGTTATTCGAAAATTTGCCTCAGGCCGAACGCGATGCGGTCCTTCCGCCGTCCGTTCGCGCGCGGATTGCAGTGGAGCTAGGCGTCGCGCAAGGTTGGGATCGCTATATTGGTACGCAAGGTGACATCATCAGCGTGGAGCAGTTTGGCGCTTCCGCGCCGGCTGAAAAGCTGCTCCAGGAATATGGCTTCACTGTCGATAATGTGTGCACGTGCGCCCAGAAGGTGTTGGCCAATAACATTGGCTCTTCTGGACGGAAATTCGTTTCGCTCGCAGTTGCGGGCGATGAGCCGTAGATCGGCCTTCTGACTCGCGCCGCGTGGCAGGAGCGCGACCAAGCGAGCAGTTCTTGTATCGGGATCTCGATGCAGCGATGGCACGTCCCACGATAGCGCCATCACCAGGGCCAGCCTCGCGGTCGCGGCCGATCTCGGCAAGCTGGCTAATATCGTAGTCACCGGGCACGGATCAACTTCCAGCTACGCCAGCGCAGATAGCACGCTGAGCGGAATACCATTTCTCGTCTCATCGAGCGGTGCGGGCCGAATTTGTCGCACTCGTGGTCAGTCAGGGTGGTACAAGCTGATATGGACATTCCACTCGCCACACATTGTCACGCGTCTGGAACCCAAGCGCACGGATACGGGTCGAAATCTGGGCCGCTGAGGCCTGTTGCGGCGGGCTCGGATTTTACCCTCTCTTGAACTTGCGGGGTAGCGTGATCCAACAGGAACGCCTTGGTCCTACCGAAATGCTCGCAAGGCTACGCTGTAAACCGCTTTATAAACCACTGCAGGACATGGGGCTGAGCGGAAGGGCCAGGAGAAATGACACCCCCCCGAAGGAGCCGGACCGGCTGGAGAAAATGCGGGCCTGCCATTGGCGTTCGCTCCTGTGTTTGCGTGCAGCCATGGCATGAGCACAACTTTCAGTTCACAAGGGGCTGGGCGCTCTCCTCACAGACACGCGCGCTGCCAACAGTATGGCCGAATGCGGCAAAGCAGACGACAGCCGGTGCAACGACAAGTCCGATGAGCACGAAATACGCCCCAACGCTGCTGCCTTTCGAAGAAAGCGTTCACCCGAAGCAGACCTGAGAGCATATCTAAGGGAATTACATCTAAAGACCAGACAGCGCCGGACCCATGAGCTGTGCCCGCCATGGCGCCAGCGCCGGAAAGTAGGATAGCAGACGATCAAGTCTTCGTAGGTGGCCGGCGTCAAAGTACTTTAGTCCCCGCCCGGCCTCTCCCTTGTTGAAGCGCAAGGCATGGCGTTCATTCCAGGCCTCTTCGGCGGCCTCACGGCAACGCGCATCTGCGACCTCAATGCCGGCATGGGCGAGAGCCCGCGCTAGGGTGCCTGCCGGATCGGCGCACATCTGCGCGTAATGGAGCAGGAGCACAGTTCTCGGCTCGCGCGCCACATACTCAAGCCAGGTGGCATAGAAACTGGCATACCATGGCGCCAGCATGTCGATGCAGAACGCCGCCTTTTCCTCACTGGTCAATTCCGGGAAGTTCTCGGGGATGGAACAGTTCAGGCCATCCTGACGGGCAAGCGCATCGGTATCGAGCATATCCCAGTAGGACGCGAGCATGTCGGGAATGGAGCGCAGCATGACGATCGGACGCATGCCAAAAGCTTCGAGGATATAGCGGTTTGCAGGGAGCGCCTGCATGTGGATATGGGAGACCAGAGTCTTGGGTGTCAGGCCGCCGGTGAAGTAATCGACCAAAAGCGGCAGATAGGGCTGCGCATCGCGCCCGCCTTGTGCATGAACGATGCGAAGCAACTGTCCATCGCACGCAGCAATGGCCGCGGTTCGTAGAAATGTTCCGGCGGCCTTGGGTGGAAACACGAACACGATGGCCTTCCTCTGGGCACCAATACGCCGCAGATAGGCCCCGAAGGCGCCGCTAAATCTGCCGTCCGGATCTGGCTGGGCGAAGGCTGCCGCAATCGCCGTCTGATCACGCAGATCCGCAGTAAAGGTAGGGTTTGCCACGGTTACCATAGTCCAGGTCCCTCATCATGGGCGTGTTGCAGAGTGCGGGGCATGCCCAGGCTCAAAGCCATCAGCCATGTGGCACAGCCCATCTGCTCGCGGAGCGCGCCCGTCCTTGCGCCACCGCGCCGCCAGTCCCGACGCCGGCGGCTCAAGCCTGCACCGCCGTGGTCGTGGTGCCCGCGGTTGCTGCGCTGGTGGAGGCCGCAAACGTGTAGGCCTGCGAGGCCGATGCAAAGCTGCCGTTACCGAGATTGGAGAGAAGGCCCTGAAAGTCGCTCGCCGAAGGCGTGTTCGTGCCGTTCATATCCAGTGCCGAAACCATATTGCCGGCCAGCTGGCTTGGCGATTGGGTAGCGAGCATGGCGAGGATATTTCCGTCGGCGCCGTTCGGCGGGTGATGGCGATGGACGTGGCCATGCCCGGACTTCAGGTCGGTCGCCACAGCCGGAGTTGCGCTCGAGGGACCTGTCGCTGCCGGCGCGCCGACGCTCGAGGTTGAGGTGACCGGGCCGGTCTCAATTTGCCGCATCAGCAGCTGGAGAATGTCCGAGCTCAGAGCGGGGCGGGCAGGAGCATTCAGCGTGGCCGGAGCGCTCGGGCTTGTCGTGCTCGGGGTTGCAACCAGGGCGCTTGCCAGCGTGCTGCCACCAAGGCTTGAACCGCCCGTTGCAGTGGCTGACAGCTGGTTCAGCAACACGAGCAACGCCCCGTTGGACGATGCCGGCGTCGTCGCGAGTGTCATGGCAGGTCTCCCGGGTTCTGAGCGCGCAGAGTGCTCCCCATTCGCCAGAAGCATTTTTCGTGCCGCTTTTTTGCCCGCAAATCCGCAGCGAGGTGCGGCCTGTGACGACATTTTGCGACACGGTCCGGCAAACCTTGCCCACCCGGTCAAGAATTCCTGCGGCAGAAATAGCCCACACGCGCCGGAACACGGGTAAAGGACGCGCGCGTCCCCTCCGCGCCCAAGCCGGCCTGCCCCGGGCCCGCCGCCGGGGCAAGGATGGGATTTAGGCACCGGCCGACGCAAGCCACCCGGTCCTCGCGCACCAGGCCTTTGGGCCCTCTGTCACGGCGTCACCGGCAAGCGCCCTTCAGACCATGCGGTACGGCAGCTGCGACAACTCTTTAGTTACCATTAAGAAGACGCAGCGCATGATGCGTGCCGACCGCGGCTCTATGAGGGCGCACCATGGACACGACCCTGTCGTCGAGCAGAGGTGTGGACCTTGCGCCCTGGGCCAAGACGGACCGGCAAATTTGCCGCGGGCGTCAGTTTCTGGGAGGTCATGGCTTGAGCGCTGAACATACCTTTGACAGGCCAACTGCGGCACCCTTCGCGATGACAACGATTGCCGCACTTTCAAGACGTGATACGCACATCACCGTCGGTCCGGTTCTGCCCGATGACATGGGCGCCCTCTACCTCTGGTTCAACGATGTTGATGCGGCCAAACTCGACTTTCCTTATGTGCCAGTCGATGGCATCGCCTTCAAGGCATGGGTGGAAAAGCAGGGCCGCAGCGATGGCGAATATCTTTTCGCAATCCGCAGGCTCCACGAACTGACGCTGATTGGCTATGGGCTGATCCGCAATGTTCATCCCATTCATCGCTCCGCCGAGATTGGCATTCGCATTGGCCGTGAAACCGACCGCGGCAAGGGTTATGGCGCAAGCGCACTCCGCCTCCTGACCGATTACGTCTTCGACACCCTCAATCTCAATCGTCTCAGTCTGAGCGTGCGTACCGATAATCTCCGCGCCATCGCCGCCTATCATCGCGCCGGCTTTGTCCAGGAAGGCGTATTGCGGCAGGCAAACTACCTGAACGGCAGCTGGGTGGACATGACCATCATGTCGATCCTGAAATCAGAGTGGCGTCCCAGCACCCGCCAGACTGCGGCCACGCGCTGCGCGCAGTGAACCTGGTGAGACGATGGGGCCTTGCCCGAGACGCGCGCGCCTGTCCCACCGGCCTCAGCGAAACCACCGCTACGCCGTGGCCCGTCGCGCGCAAGGGATGATCCGCGCGTAGCATTGCAACAGACCCCGAGCCTTGCTTGGCTCTGTCATTGTGGGCTCCGTCCTGCCATGTCTCGCAAGGGGCTACTCTGTTGTACCCCGACGAGAGGCTTTGCGCATCGACGCCGTCAGGTACCCCCGCCGGATGGAATTTTTGGCCGAGAACGCAAAGACGGTTGGCCACCGAAGATCATTTCTTACAATATTGCTTGGCAGATCACGAACACGTGGCTTGTCTTGCGCCGATGATTGCTTAGAGCAGGCAGCGGATAGCCGCGTGGGCTGTGTCGGCGTTTGGATTGCGGCGAGCGGGGATACATGATGCGGCGCTCCAGTCTTCTTTTGGCGGCGTTTGGCGCCTGCGTGGCAATCACCGGCGCCATCGCCAAGACCACATCGCGCATAGAGGAGGTCGTAGTCACGGCCACCCGCGTCCCCGAGGCCAATGACCGCATTCCGGCCTCAACCTCGGTGGTGTCGGGCAAGGATCTGCGGGTGCGCGATGCCTGGGACCTGCAGACCGCGCTCAGCCTGGTGTCCGGCGTGGAAGCGTCCGCCGGCGGCGATGCCGGCCCCTCAAGTTCGGTGCCGTCCTTCTGGGGACTGCATGAATTTGACGCCTTCCTTCTTGTGGAAGACGGGGTGCCCTGGGGCGGCGCCTTCAATCCTGCGATCTCGACGATTGATCTCAACGACGTCGAGCGCATCGAGGTCTTGAAAGGCTCTGCCCCGGTGATGTACGGCGCCACCTCGTTCGTCGGCGTCGTCCAGGTGCTGCATTATCCAGCCGGCCAGGCCGCAAACCGAATGGACATCGCCATCGGCAGCTATGGCTCGGCGCGCGGCGATCTGTCGCTGGTATTACCAGGAACCACGGACTTTCATGAATCTCTGGCCCTCGATGGGCAGAGCCTCGGCTTTGCCGACAAGCGCGAAAGCGTCGCCGACGGACACCTGCTCTATCGCGCCAGTGATGACATCGGTCGCGGCAAATTGCGCTTGGATGCCAATCTTTCGTTTGTGCATGACACCCCACCAAGCCCCATTCTGCGCATCGGAAGCGGGCTTACACCCCTCATTGCGACCAATGCCAATTTCAATCCGGCAAACGCGGAAATCGCCGAGAACAAATATGATGGCGACATCGGCTGGACGAAGCCTGTGGCCCTCGGAAGCTGGAGCACGCTGGTTTCTTATTCGCACTCGGACCTGCGTTATATTGCAGGCTTCCTGCATCCGGATCTAAGCGGCACTGTCGATACCCAGAATCAGCCGCGCTCCATCGACGATGTCTATTTCGACACCCATATCACCAATCAATCGTTTAAACGCCTCACGCTGATTACCGGCATGGATGCGCTTTACGGGCACGGCAGCCAGGACACCTATAACGACAACAGCGCCTATACCGTGCCACTTGATGGCTCGGTCCTGCCGCCGCCAACCTCCCAGCTGCCAGCAAATGAAATCGGCAGCGTCAATGACACACGCTGGTTTCTCGGCCAGTATGTCCAGGCAGACTGGAAGCCCGACCACCATTGGGATGTGCTGGCTGGCGCACGACTGAACGAAACCTTCGAGAACAAATATTCCACCGACCGCCTGCTGAGCCCGCCATCCTCATTTACGGGTGTCCGCGCCAATCGCCAGGACGTGCGGCCGTCGGTCATGATTGGCACGAGCTACCGCCTCTGGCGCAATGGACGTGATGAAGCCGTGCTCTATGGGGACTATCGCAATGCCTTCAAGCCGGCGGCACAGGATTTCGGACCGGATTTCCAGCCAGCCATACTGTTGCCGGAAACCGCGCAGAGCTATGAGCTCGGCATCAAAGGCGCCCTTGCGGGATCGACGCTCAGTTACGATGTGGAGGGATTTCTGGAAAACTTCCAGAACCTTGTTGTTCCCTTGCCCTCCGGTCTTTTGACCAATGCGGCCCATGAGCAGCTCAAGGGTATTGATGCGCAGGCGCACTACCAGCTGATGGC
>JAKAVI010000188.1 GCA_021817355.1 Pseudomonadota bacterium
CGCTGGCGGAAAATGCAGGAACCAAATTGGGCCCGGGTGAAATATTCCAAGATCGATTACGAGAACGCCTATTATTATGCGGCACCAAAATCGTCCAAGGACAGGCCACAAAACCTCGAGGAGGTCGACCCCAAGCTGCTTGAAACCTACAACAAGCTCGGTATTCCCCTCTCCGAACAGAAACTTCTCGCCGGTGTAGCGGTCGATGCCGTCTTTGATTCAGTGTCTGTGGCAACCACCTTCAAGGAGACTCTGAACAAGGCTGGAGTGATTTTCTGTCCGATTTCGGAGGCAATTCGCGAACATCCGGACCTCGTGCGCAAGTATTTGGGCAGCGTGGTGCCGGTGACGGATAACTTCTTCGCCACACTGAATTCAGCGGTGTTTTCTGACGGTAGCTTTGTCTATGTACCCAAGGGGGTACGCTGCCCGATGGAGTTGTCGACCTATTTTCGTATCAATGCGAGCGAAACCGGCCAATTTGAACGCACCTTGATCATTGCTGATGAAGGCTCATATGTGAGCTACCTTGAAGGTTGCACAGCACCCAAACGCGATGAAAACCAGCTGCATGCCGCTGTTGTCGAACTGGTTGCACTGGACGGTGCTGAAATCAAATATTCGACCGTTCAGAACTGGTATCCGGGTGACGAGAACGGGCTTGGCGGGATCTATAATTTTGTCACAAAGCGCGGTGATTGTCGCGGCAACAATTCCAAGATCTCCTGGACCCAGGTCGAAACCGGCTCGGCAATCACGTGGAAATATCCGTCCTGCATCCTGCGGGGCGACAATTCCGTCGGCGAGTTTTACTCGATCGCGATCGCCAACCATTTCCAGCAGGCCGATACCGGAACCAAGATGATTCATTTGGGACGCAATACGCGTTCACGGATCATCTCCAAGGGGATTTCGGCGGGCAAGGCGCAAAATACCTATCGGGGTCTCGTATCTGTGCATCCCCGCGCGGATCGGGCGCGAAATTTTACTCAGTGTGACTCGTTGCTGATCGGTAAGGAATGCGGGGCTCACACGGTGCCCTATATCGAAAGCCGTAATCGTACGGCACATATTGAGCATGAGGCAACCACGTCGAAGATTGCCGAAGATCAGCTCTTCTATTGCACCAGTCGGGGCATTGCGCCGGAGGAAGCGGTTGCGCTGATTGTCAATGGCTTTTGCCGTGAGGTTCTGCAGCAGTTGCCGATGGAATTTGCCGTTGAAGCACAGAAGCTCGTCGGCATCAGTCTGGAAGGTAGTGTGGGATAATGCTGGATATCAAAGATCTTCATGTCGCCGTTGAGGGCAAAGAAATCCTAGAAGGGCTGTCCCTACATGTGGGTGAAGGTGAAGTTCATGCCATCATGGGACCTAACGGGTCTGGCAAGTCGACACTGTCCTATGTACTCGCTGGCCGCAGCGGCTATGAAATCACCTCCGGGTCAATCATCTACAAGGGCGAAGATCTGACGGCGATGCCGCCCGAAGCGCGGGCTGCGCGCGGTGTTTTCCTAGCGCTGCAATATCCGGTCGAAATTCCAGGTGTTACGACCGTCAATTTCCTCAAGGCGGCACTGAATGCACAGCGCCGTACCCGTTCTGAAGGCGAACTCGACGCAATGGCCGTATTGCGCCTGGTACGTGACAAGGCCCGCAGCCTCAACATTTCTGAAGATATGCTGCGACGTGCACTCAATGTGGGTTTTTCCGGCGGTGAGAAGAAGCGGCTCGAGATCCTGCAAATGGCGCTGTTTGAGCCAAGTCTGGCCATTCTTGACGAAACAGATTCCGGCCTGGACATCGATGCGCTGAAGCTGGTGGCCGAGGGCGTCAACCATCTGCGTGCCCCTGGGCGTTCCATGCTGGTGATCACTCACTATCAGCGTCTTCTGGCCTACATTGTGCCAGATCGTGTCCATGTACTTGCGCGAGGCCGAATCGTAGCGGAGGGCGGCAAGGAATTGGCATTGGAATTGGAAGCCAAGGGGTACGGCCATATCGTGAAGGATGCGGCATGAGCACAGTGGAGGATCTGCTTCACACGAGCAATCCGCCGGCGTCCTGGATCGCCATGCGTGGCGCCGGAGCGCTTGAGCAGGTGCGTCGCCAAGGTTTACCGCATCGCCGCTTCGAAGACTGGAAATACAGCGACCTGCGTGAGGCGCTGGCCGCTGCCGAGGGGGCTGCAGCTGGCACGGAAATCGGCAATCCATTCGCTGCATTGAACTATCCGCGCATAGAGATTCGCGAGGGAAGTCTGGCCACAACGTCTGTCCAGCTGCCGGCCGGTATCGAGATCGTCGATCTCAGCAGTCATACTGTGCCACCTTTGTGGGTAGAGCGGTTGCTTGGAACTCTGCTTCATGACGGCCTCTCTGGAGCGGCCCTTGCCCTTATGGCAGGAGGCGTCGCCTTCAGGGTGTGCTCGGGCGCGATCCTGCAACACCCGATCGGACTGTTTTTCCGTTCGCACAACAGCCACCATGCCCGGGTTTTGCTTGTGGTTGAGGACGGAGCCGAAGTGGCGCTGTTGGAGCATCACGCCCATCACGGACGACTTGCCAACATCGGGATGGAAATTGTTCTGGAAAAAGGGGCAAGCTTGCGTCATGTGCGTCTGGCACAGGGTACAGCTGATACCGCACTGGTGCAGACCATTGGTGTCAGCCAGGCGGAAGGCTCCCGCTATCAGGCACACTTTTCCGATTTGGGTGCGAGACTGTCCCGACTGGAACTGCATCTCAGCCTTGATGGTGTCGCAACCCAGACGGATCTGCGCGGACTGCAGGTTCTGGCCGCTGGGCGGCATTCCGATGTGACCACCCGGATCAACCACCAGGCGGAACGCACCGCCAGCGTGCAGGTGTTCAAGCAGGTTCTTGGGGCTAGGGCGCGTGCAGCCTATCAGGGCAGGATCACGGTGGCCCAAGGTGCTGATGGGACCGACAGCCGCCAGACGGCGAAGGCGATTTTGCTGGACGCCAGCGCCGAGGCCGACCTGAAGCCGGAATTGCTTATTTTCGCTGACGATGTCCAATGCGCCCATGGCGCCGCGATTGGCGATCTGGATGCTGACTCACTCTTTTATTTGCGCTCACGCGGGCTTGGCGAACAGGAAGCACGGTCGCTGCTGCTGCGGGCATTCCTTGAAGATGTGATCTCGACGATCGCCAGCGAACCGGTTAGATCCTGCCTGTGGAGGGTGGTTGACGAAGCGCTGGCCGAAATCGGAGTGGTGTCATGAGCGCGCGCCTCTCGAAATTTGAAGTCGACAGAATCCGGCAGGATTTTCCCATCCTCGCGCGTGAAGTCTATGGCAAGTCTCTGGTCTATTTGGACAACGCCGCGTCGGCCCAGAAGCCACTGGTCGTGCTTGAGCGCATGATGTCATTTGCGAGCCAGGAGTACGCCAATGTTCATCGTGGTGTTCACTTTCTGTCAGCGCGGGCGACCGAGGCCTATGAAGGAGCGCGAATGCGCGTGCGCCAGTTTCTCAATGCAGGCGACGCCGCGGAGATTGTCTTTACCAAGGGGGGTACTGAAGCCATCAACCTCGTGGCCGCGAGCTTTGTGGCTCCGGACCTCAAGCCTGGCGATGAAATCGTACTTACGGTGATGGAACACCATTCCAACATCGTGCCATGGCATCTGTTGCGCGAACGCCAGGGGGCTGTCCTGAAATGGGTTGATGTCGGTGACGACGGAAGTCTCGATCTGGATACCTTGGACGCAGCCATTGGCCCGCGCACACGGCTTGTGGCCATAACCCATATGTCCAATGTGCTGGGAACGATTACGCCGCTGGATAAAATAGTGAAGCTGGCACACGCCAAGGGCGTGCCCGTACTCGCCGACGGCTGCCAGGGCGCTGTGCACGAGACAGTTGACGTACGGTCCTCGGACATCGATTTCTATATCATTACAGGTCATAAGCTCTATGGTCCTACCGGGATCGGTGCGCTCTACGCCAAGGCCGCCCATCTTGAACGCATGCGCCCCTATCAGGGGGGAGGCGAAATGATCAGAGAGGTTACCCGTGACAAGGTGAGCTATGCTGATCCGCCTGCGCGCTTTGAGGCCGGAACTCCTCCCATCATTGAAGCGGTAGGCCTTGCGCGCGCCCTTGAGTATCTGTCCACTCTTGATCCTCAGGCGGTGCGTGAACATGAGCGGGCGCTTTATACACAGGCCCGCGAAGCCGTCCGCGAATTCAACTGGCTGAAGGTGATTGGTGATGCTCCGCAAAAGGGGGCGATCCTGAGTTTTGAGTGTGACGGCATGCATGCGCATGATATCGCCACCATTCTAGATCGCCAGGGTGTGGCGGTCCGGGCAGGGCATCACTGCGCCCAGGTCCTGATGGATCGTTTTGGTACGGTGTCTACAACCCGGGCATCGTTTGCGTTTTACAACACGGCGGCCGATGTCGAAGCGCTGGTTGGAGCTCTGGCGAAGGCACGAGGGGTATTAGGATAGGGCGATGGACGATACGCTTCGCGAACTCTATCAGGAAGTGATCCTCGATCATTCTCGTCATCCGCGACATTTCGGGGCAATGGGGGACGCCACTCACGTCGCCGAAGGGCATAACCCCCTCTGTGGCGACCGGGTCAAGGTCTACCTTAAACTCGGTCCCGATGGCGTGATTGAAGATATCCGCTTCGAAGGCAAGGGATGTGCGATCAGCCAGGCTTCAGCATCATTGATGACGGATATTGTGCTGGGCCGCAGCCTCGAGGGGGCAAAGCAGTTGATGGGCGGCTTCCTGCATCTGGTCAAGGGCGAAGAAGTCGGGCTGACGCTCCAACCTGAGGATCGGGAGCAACTGGATGTACTGGCAGGGGTGTCGGCATTTCCGATGCGGGTCAAGTGCGCGACATTGGCGTGGCATACTATGAATTCAGCTCTGGAGGGCGGCGCGGCCGTAAAATCCGAATGAGCACTTCCGGCGAACAGATTGAGCAAAATGAAACGCCCCGGATTTCCGCTACGGAGCTGGAGGACTTTACCGCCAAGCTCATCGTGGCGCTTAAAACGGTGTATGATCCGGAAATCCCGGTCGATATCTATGAACTTGGTCTAATTTACAAAGTGGATGTTTCCGACGAGCGGGATGTCGAAGTTGACATGACCTTGACCGCGCCGGGCTGTCCGGTCGCGGCGGAAATGCCAGTGATGGTCGAGAGCGCGCTCGAAACCGTCGAAGGCATTGGTAAGGTCAAAATCAATATGGTCTTTGATCCACCGTGGACGCCGGATCGTATGAGTGAAGCCGCAAGGCTGGAACTCAACATGTTCTGAAGGTAGAGCGATGAGCGATGTACATACCACTACCCGGTCCCGACGTGCCCGCCCCAAGGCAGTGCGATTGACCGAAGCAGCCGCGGCACGCATTCGCGAAATTATCGCGGAGGCTAATGGTCGCTTTCAGGGAGTGCGTGTCGGTGTCACAAACGGCGGCTGTGCCGGCATGAGCTACACCATGGATTATGCCGAAGCCCCGGCGGCCTATGATGAAGTGGTAGAGGACAACGGGGTCAAGATTTTCATTGATGCCAAAGCTGTGCTGTTTTTGCTTGGCACGGAGATGGATTTTGTCCAGGAAAAATTTGGCGCAAGGTTTGTCTTCAATAACCCCAATCAAACCAGCGCATGTGGGTGTGGCGAAAGTGTTGCCATCAGTCCTGTGAGCCCGAGCCAGGTGTAATCTGGCGGCGGTGCAAAAGGAGCGGCAGGCCGGCGAGCAGTGCAAGTGCGGTGCCAAACAGACACAGAATATTCCAGCCATAGTGCAGATAAATAGCGGCGGCTCCGGCAGATCCGATAGCACCGCCAAGAAACATTCCGGTCATGAATACGGTATTTAGGCGATTGCGGGCCAACGGGTCGAGAGCATAGATACGGTGCTGGTTGGCAACAATCGTGGCCTGAACTCCGGCATCGAAAATAAAAATGCCGACGATCATCGCCAGCAACGATGTCATGAGCCCGAAGAACATCCAGCTGATGACGGCGAGTGTACAGCCCAGGCTGGCGACGGCGCGCGCGCCCCTGCGGTCAGCGAGACGTCCGGCGAGCGGTGCTGCCATGATGCCGGCGACGCCGACAAGTCCAAAGAGGCCCGCCGCAGCGGGGCCCAGGCCGAAGACAGGTTTTTGCAAGCGTAGCGCCAGTACCGTCCAGAATACCGAAAATGAGCCAAAGAGGCCCGCCTGGATATAGGTTGCCTCCCGCAGAACAGGTTGGTGTCGCCACAGGTTCAGCAGCGATGCCAAGGCATAGTGATACGGCAGATGCACCGTTGCCGGGCTTGGAGGCAGGCGCCAGCGCATCAGCGCGGCGGCAGACATCGCGAGCGGAACGCCAATCCAAAATACTGCGCGCCAGCCTGCTGCAGCACCGACGAAGCCGGACAGGGTCCGACTAAGAAGTATGCCAGCCAGAAGCCCACTCATGACTATGCCAATCACAGCACCGCGATGGGACTGAGGGGCGAGGCTGGCAGCGAAGGGCACAATCTGTTGTGCAACGGCCGATGCCAGGCCGACAAAGAGTGAAGCGAGAGTAAGGGCCAGCGCGGACGGTGCGGCGGCAGCTGCGACCAGCGTCAGCGCAAGTACCAGGAACTGCGCCACGATCAGCCTGCGGCGTTCGAGAAGATCGCCAAGTGGCACCAGCAAGAACAGTCCCAGCGCATAGCCAAGCTGGGTTGCGGTGGGTATTGAGGCCGCGATCGGGGAGTGACCAAACCGCGCGGCAATAAGGCCGAGCAGCGGTTGATTGTAATAGATATTGGCCACTGCGATGCCGCATGCGGCGGCCATCTCAATGGTCGGCACCCGTCGGTCATCGGTGTCGGACGACATTTGTGTGTAACTGCTGGCCTGGCGGTTGAAGGTTTGCAAACGCCGCCGGCATAGACTGACCGTGGGACCGTTGCAATTGGTCTTGGGCGAAATCATCACCACATGCAGGAACGCGCGGATCCCTGACAATTCCAGGGATCCGCGCATGAACACTGTGGTGCGGGCAATCGACCTCGTTCAGGTCCGAGCGGTTTGCAGTAATAAAATCTAACCTGGCCGGCTATTTTCCGGTGAATTTTGCCGGACGCTTCTGCAGGAAGGCCTGCACACCTTCGAGAAAGTCGCGCGAGCGACCCGCCTGGCGCTGTGCTTGGCGCTCTTCGTTGAGTTGTGCCTCGTACGAATTTTCCGGGCTCTGCCAGTAAAGCTGGCGAATGAGGGCAAGGCTCGAGGGGCCCTGGGCAAGGCGGCGGGCCATGGCCAGGGCGTCGTCCATGAGATTTGCATCCTCGCAAACGCGGTTAATCAAGCCCCACTGCAGGGCCTGCTCAGCCGGCAGCTTCTCGGCCAGCATTGACAGCTCCCGAGCCCGGGCGAGGCCGATCAGGCGCGGCAGCAGCCAGGTCGAGCCTCCATCTGGCACCAGTCCAATGCGTGCAAAGGCCTGAAGGAAATAGGCGGAGCGGGCAGCAAGGATGATGTCACCCATCAGCGCGAGGCTCATGCCGACGCCGGCTGCGGCGCCATTAACGGCCGTGACCAGAGGAATATTGAGATCACGCAGGCGGCGCAGCAGGGGATGGAAGTGGGTTTCCAGAACCGAGCCGGCATCGCGCGACCCCGAACCCATACCCGGGCCAGAAAGATTGGCTCCCGAGCAGAAGCCGCGGCCTTCACCGGTGAGAACAATGGCCCGAAAGCCGGGGTTTTCTTCGATATGGCTGAGTGCCTTGCCCATGCCGTCGACGAGTTCAAGCGAGGCCGCGTTCATCACCTCAGGGTGATTCAAGGTGAGGACGGCGACGTCATCATGTGCAGTTACATGAACTCGCTCGAAATTGGTCCGCATACGTGTCTCCCGATGTTGATCGGAGCCAGCATAAGCGGGTGACCGGTGGCTTGAAAGCGTGCCGTTAGGTCAGCTTCAGGCGGCAACATCCGGAACGTGCGCGGAGCTGACGCTGCGCACACAGTTGCGTCCGGCGGCCTTGGCGGCATAGAGCCCGGCATCGGCGCGATGAATGAGGCTCGCTTCGTCCTCGCCAGCCAGTAGCTGAGCAGCACCAATCGAGATCGTAATCGTACCAAGAACGTCGCCGGTGGATCTTTTCACCAGCTTCTTGGCCTGGACCACCTGACGGATCTGGTCGGCCAGAAGGCTTGCCGCACTGAGTGCTGCGCCCCTGACAATGACGGCGAACTCTTCACCACCATAGCGCGCCGCAGTGTCGCGGCCCTTTACGCTTTCGCTTAGGCAATTGGCCACGAGGCGTAACACCTGATCGCCGGTCTGATGGCCAAAGGTGTCGTTGAACTGCTTGAAGCGATCGATGTCGCAGATCAGCAGGGACAAGGCTTCATCGGTCTCGCGGGCCTGCATGATGGCCTTGCGTAGGTCGAGATCGAAGGACTTGCGGTTGGCGATGCCGGTCAAGGGATCTGTCAGGCTTTCCTTGCGTACATCTTCGAGTTTGCGTCGCAGTTCGTCCACTTCATGCGACGATTTTTGCAGCTCGCTCTCAAGGGTATGGGTGCGCGCCTCCATAGCGGTTGTGGCAGAGCGCAAGCCTTCGACGATCTTGCGCAAGCCGCCGGCAGAGGGCTCGCTTCCCAACTCGCCGCTGACCGCCGACAATTTGCGTCCATAGTCCTCGGTATCCCTGCCGGCCCTTTCCAGCTTGGCCAGCATGGTATTGAGGGTTTCGGACACATTGTTGCCCAAGGATACCATCTCGTCTTCCAGCTTTGGACGCGGAAAGAAACGGTTGCGCAGTTCTTCGAGCATGTCCGGGGTGAGGGGTTTGCGGCTTGCAATGAGACCGCCCAAAATCTTCGACAGGCTGGGGTTCTGGCTCGACACATAACTAAAGAACAGCTCGTAATTTTCTGGTGTTGGCGCCACCGAGCTTTCGGCCATCAAGCCGACTGCAGTCTTTGCCAAGGCCTGCGCGTGTTTGTAGCGGTTCACGATCGTCCCCAACGCCTCGGCCCCCTTGCATGGGCGCTCCGAGCTTGTCCGACTTTGAGCTGGATCTTGGAAAAAAAACGTTAAATCGGTTGGTTAACCTCTCTGGATCTCGGGCCAAATCCGCCCTGGCGACGGACCTGGGATTGAAGCCGATGAGCCAGGCTGCTCTAGTAGCGTTAGGGGATAGTGGCGGAGGAGCCCATGAGCGACGGTAGACAAAGTGCGGCCACCGAGATGATGCGGGTGCTCGAGGTCCAGCGCCAGGCCCACATCAAGGAGGGAGCTCCCAGCGCCCAAAGGCGGGTCGAATGGCTCGACCGGGCAATCGGACTTCTGGTTGATAATAGTCAGCAGATCGCCGATTGTCTGCGCGAGGACTTTGGTCACCGCTCGGTTCATGCCACGCTGCTGACTGACGTCTCGGGGTCGATCGCACCGCTGAAGCACGCCAAGGCCCATCTGAAAAGCTGGATGCGCGGTGAAAAGCGGGCTGTTCAGCCCGCGCTTCTTGGCCTGTTCGGGGCCAGAGCGCGTGTGGAATATCAGCCCAAGGGCGTTGTGGGGATCATCAGCCCGTGGAATTTTCCGGTCAATTTGACCTTTGCACCGCTTGCCGGAGTGTTTGCAGCAGGCAATCGCGCGATGATCAAGCCGAGTGAATTCACTCCGCGCACCAGTGAGCTCATGGCGCGGATGATCCGCTCAGCCTATTCGGAAGTGGAATGTGCCGTATTTACTGGTGGCCCGGATGCGGGGCAGGCATTTTCTGGCTTGCCCTTTGATCACCTGCTCTTTACCGGAGCAACGACAATTGCCTATCACGTGATGCGTGCGGCGGCTGAGCATCTGGTCCCCACCACCCTGGAGCTGGGCGGCAAGTCACCGGTGATCGTCAGCAGCAGTGCGGATATGGCTTTGACAGCCAAACGGGTGATGTTTGGCAAGACCCTGAACGCCGGCCAGATCTGTCTGGCTCCCGATTATGTCATGGTGCCAGAGGGCAAGCAGGATCAGTTCGCAATGGCTGCCACAGCAGCGGTCAGCGCGATGTTTCCGACCTTAAAAGACAATCCCGACTACACCTCGGTCATCAACCAGCGTCATTATGATCGTCTCATGGGCTATCTCCGGGACGCCGAGGAAAAGGGTGCGAGGCTTTACGAAATCAACCCGGCCAAGGAAGATTTTCGTCAGCAGCCGCATCACAAGATCCCGCCGACGCTCGTGTTCGACGCAACCGATGACATGAAAATCATGCAGGACGAGATTTTCGGTCCACTGCTGCCGGTCAAGACCTATGGCAGCATCGATGAGGCGATCGAGTATGTTAACGGTCATCCGCGGCCGCTCGGGCTCTATTATTTTGGCGACAATGGCCAGGAGCAGGGCAAGGTTCTGACGCGCACCACCTCGGGCGGGACGTCAGTTAACGACGTAATCTCGCACGTGATGATGGAAGATCTACCCTTTGGTGGCATCGGACCGTCGGGAATGGGCTCCTATCACGGTCTGGATGGCTTTCGTACCTTCAGTCACACCAAAGCCGTGTTCACCCAATCCAAGCGTGACATCACGGCGATGATCCGGCCGCCCTATGGCGCCAAGATCCAGAACCTGGTCGCAGGCCAGATCAAACGCTAAGGCTGGCCGAGCAGCGCAGGTTTAGAGTTCGGTCGCGGGCGAGGTGTCTGGAGCGGCAACCGGTTCATCCGGTTTGGCAGCCTCGCTTTTGGGCGATTTCTTTCGGCTACGGCGCGGCTTGGCGCCGTCACTGGCCTTGCGGCTGGCGCGCACGCGCCGGCGTGGCTTGGGCTCTTCCTCATTCAGATCCGCGTCTGCGCTCTGCTCCTGCGGCGCGCTTGCCGCAGGCACGGCGTCATCGAGCAGCGCAGAGGCTGCCGGTTCGACCGCCGCTTCCGCTTCTGTGTCTGGATCAGCGTCCTCTGGGATGACGGGCCATGACGCTGCGTCTGAATTGTCCATCTCTAGGCGCGAGGCGGCGAGTTCATCTTCAGCCTCTAATGCTTCCAGATCCTCGTTCTCTTCGGTCTCCTCACGTGGCGGGGGCAGTTTGACCGGACGTAGCAGCGCGATTGGAAGCTGGCAGGCGTCGGGGGTCGCCGCGTTCATCCAGTCTGGCAGCGCGTTTGGGGATTGCGGCTCTGACGCCAGGGGTGCGGCATCCGGCGGGGGAGCAGACTTCTGAGCCGGCCGTGCCGGCTCGAGGGCCGCCCGCTGCCCGTGATCCGGGACTGGCCGCTCGCGCCGATCCTGCCGATGATCGCGGCGGCCCGAGCTGCGGCGATCGCGATCGCGTCCACCGGAACGGTCCTCACGCGGCTCCACGCCCTCAATCTGGCGGCGTGGCAGGGATTTGCCGATCAGCTTCTGAATGGCATCGACCGACTTCTCGTCACGCGTGGTGACGAGCATGAAGGCGTGACCACTGCGTCCAGCCCGTCCAGTGCGCCCAACCCGGTGAACATAATCATCGGCGTGAAACGGAGTGTCATAATTGAACACATGGCTGACAGCCGGAATATCAAGACCGCGCGCGGCGACATCAGAGGCCACGAGCAGCTGGATGTCACCGCCACGAAAGTCGTCGAGCGTCTTCGTGCGCACCGACTGGTCCAGATCGCCATGCAACGGTGCCGCAGAGAAGCCATGCTTCTTGAGGGATTTGGCGACAACATCGACATCGCGTTTGCGGTTGCAGAAGATAATGCCGTTTTGTACCGGATTGTCGCGGATGAGGCGGCGCAGGGTTTCGCGTTTGGCCCAGTCATTTGCCGGTACGTCGATGATTTCTTGGGTAATGGTAACAGCGGTGGTCGCTGGACGGGAAACTTCCACGCGCGCCGGATTGTGCAGAAACTGAGAGGTCAGTCGGGTGATTTCTGGCGGCATTGTTGCCGAATAAAACAACGTCTGCCGGGTAAAGGGCAGAAGTTTGCAGATCCGCTCGACGTCGGGAATAAAGCCCATATCAAGCATGCGGTCTGCCTCGTCGACCACAAACACCTGCACCCCGGTGAGCATCAGCTTGCCACGCTCGAAGTGGTCGAGCAGCCGGCCTGGAGTGGCGATGAGCACGTCGACGCCGCGATCAAGTTTCTTGTCCTGATCTTCAAACGAGACGCCGCCAATCAGGAGCGCCATGGAGAGCTTGTTGTATTTGCCGTAGCGCTCGAAACTTTCGGAGACCTGCGCTGCCAGTTCGCGCGTGGGTTCGAGGATCAAGGAGCGCGGCATGCGCGCCTTTGCGCGGCCGCGGGCAAGGATCTCGATCATCGGCAGGGTGAAGGAGGCTGTCTTACCGGTCCCAGTTTGGGCGATGCCGATAATGTCCCGGCCCTTCAGGACCTGCGGGATGCCTTCAGACTGAATTGGGGTTGGCCGCAGGTAGCCCGATTCGGCCACCGCATGTAGCACCTCCGGGGAAAGTCCCAGATGATCGAAGCCCTGATCCGGGCCCTCCGGTGCGTCCATCGGCGCGGGCTCTGGCACCAAGAGCTGCCCGGCATCGCTGCTCTCTGGCGGCGGCGCGGCAATGGAAGTGGCTTGGCGTGTGTCGGCGGGGTAGGGATGGACTAAGATGTGTCCATCCGAGCCGGCTTCCGCGCCGGCATTCGTGACGATTTCGGTCATACGCTCCTTGTCGGGCGCATGTCCATCGCGCCCTGACGGCCTGCCCGGATGGCAGCCGTATACTGACGCCGCGAACATAGGGACGGCACGCGCAATGTCAAGGATTAGTCGGCAATAATATAGCTTGTGAAAACATTTGAGGTACCTCCGTGGCCCGGCTCAAGCGACCTGGATTCCCACTGTGGCTGGCTGGCTGGCTGGCACTTTTAGGCTGGTCCTGGCGGGCTCCAAGAAGACCGGCGCAACGCGGAAAAACGGCGGGGCGGGCCGATTTTCGACGCGAGGATGGGCAGGGCGCCTGACATTAGCGCCACTCAGCGAGCGCGGCACGGCTGGGAATCACGCATTTGTCCTCAGGCATGAGCGGAAGATGGGAGGCATGAGGGACAGCTTCGGACCTTAATTGCGGCTCGACAAGTCCGGCCATGAAGGTAACCTTGCGCCTTGTCGGGGAGGTGGGGCATGCGTTCTTGGTGGGTTCGTCTGGTGATTGCGGCCATGCTCGCGGCCGGACTTTGGGCCCTGGCCCGCTATGATACGGCTGAACCCGATGTCGTTGCGGCCAGTGCACCAGCCAGCGACTTTTCGGCGGTCCGCGCCGCGTCAATGCTCGGCCGCGTTCTGGGGGCTCAGGTACCGCATCCCGATGGCACGGCGGCAAATCGCGCCGTGCGTGCCCGCATCATCGCCACGCTGGCGCAGATAGGTATCGTAGCCCATACCTATCGCGGCATGGGCTGTTTCTCTGATAAGCACGCCCCCTTGATCGGCTGCGGCACTGTTGTGGACATCGTGGCGCCGGTTCTTCAAGGCCGCGGCAAGGCGATCCTCATGGTGGCCCATTATGATTCTGTGCCGGCGGGCCCTGGAGCTGCGGATGATGGTTCAGGAGTTGCCTCGCTACTGGAAACCGCACGGGCACTGCGAGCGCAGCCGGGCGAAAGCCTTCACCCTGTCATTGCGCTCTTCACCAATGGCGAAGAATACGGAATGTTGGGAGCAGCAGCCTATCTGCAAAACCCCGTACTGCGTCACGGTGTGGGCATTGCAATTAATATCGAGGCGCGCGGCAATCAGGGCCCCAGCCTCTTGTTTCAGACCAGTCCGAAGGCGTCGCGGCTGATCGGTCTTTATGCGCGCACCGCGCCCAGTTACGCCACAAGCTCGCTTTATGCCGAGATCTACCGCTTTATGCCAAATGACACCGATCTGACAGTGTTCTTTTACCATCACATCCAAGGCTTCAACTTTGCGATCACGCGACGCGTCGCCCATTACCACACGCCGCTCGATACCCTGGTGCATCTGAGCCGGCGCAGTCTGCAGGATCAGGGAGATAATCTGCTCGGCCTGGTACGCGCCCTGGAACGGGTGCACTTTGCGTCGCTTGACGGTCACAGCGAAGATTATCTCTCGATCCTCGGCCGCTGGTTGGTACGCTGGCCGCAAAGTTTCAGCCTGCCGCTCGCCATCATTCTCAGCCTTGTTGTACTGCTGGCAGCCCTTGCCGGTGCCGGCCGGCTCACGCTTCGCCAATGGTTTGCGGCGATTTTTGTATTTCCGGGCATGGTGGTGGGGGCGGGGCTCGGTGGCTGGTTGGTTGTGCTGATCGCGCAAACCGTCTCGGGCATGCCTGACCCTTCTTATGCCCATCCTGCCGCGTTGCGCCTTTCCCTAGCGCTTGTGATCGGAGCGGTGGCACTGCTCGGCACTCGCGCTTCGTCATCGCGTTCTGCACTTGTTGGTGTCTGGCTATGGTTTGGTGTTCTCGGTATTGCCGTCGCAGCGTTGCTGCCGGGTTTCAGCCCTTATTTTCTGCTACCTCTGGCCGCGGCTGCGCTCACGCTGCCATTTGTGCGCGTTGGAGGAATTGAGCGGAGCTGGGGCCAGTTGGCGCTCGTTCTCCCCGCGCTGGTTTCGCTTGTGATCTGGCTGCAGCTATGTGCGGATGGCGAAGGCCTCATGGGCTTGCGGCTGCATCCACTCTTTACTGTTCCTGCTGTCATCGGGGTTGCGACGCTGCTGCCATGGCTGGCCGGCGCGCAATGGTCACGGGGAGGATTTTTATGGTCGATTGTAGGTACTTTGGGTATTTCTGGTATAGCTGCGGTGGTTGCAGGGCTGATGCCGAGCTATAGCGCGATCGCGCCGCAGCGCCTTAACCTGTTCTATATCCAGGAGCCACAGCGTTCGCTGTGGGCGGCACAGACGGATGCGCCGCTGCCGCGCGCGCTTGCTCATGCCGTGGCGTTTTCCCGCCGACCCAAGGTGGTTGCCGCGAGTTATCCGCGGCGCATGTTTCTGGCTCCCGGACCACATCTTGTTCTGGCCCCAAACGGTGCGACGATCCTTGCCAATCGGCTGCGTGGTGGGGAGCGTGTTGTCCGCCTGACCCTGAAAGGTTCGGCCGACATGATGACATTGCGGCTGCCAGGGCAGGTTGACCTCAAGGAGATCACGGTCGGACGCACGTCGGTTGAGATTCCTCGGAGCTGGAAACACCAGAGCGAGGTCGCCATTGGCTGCTTGACGCCAGACTGTGGCTCAAAAGAGGTGAGGCTGGTGATGACCGAGAATGGGCCAATCATGCTAACCCTGGTAGCCCGGACCCTGACGCTGCCGGCGCAGGCCAAAGCGCTGATGGCTGCACGAGGCAATACTGCAGTGCCCAGCACCTATGGCGACGGCACGCTCCAGGTCGTGCCGATCGCCGTTCCGGCTGCGTTTTAGGCGCTCGGTTTGCTCGAGGGCTTGGCATCCTTGCCATGCTCGGGGCGCAGATGGCCGTCAATGAAGGCCCCAGATTCAATGCGGATATCGGCGTGAATCACATCGCCGGTCATATGTCCGGTGGCGTTGATGACAACCTTGCGTGCCTCGATCTTGCCCTCGACAGTGCCGGCAACTTCGACGGTTTCACCATGGACTGTGCCTTTGACGCGGGCATTGGAACCAATCGTGACAGTCTGACCGCGGACATCACCTTCGACCTGACCTTCGATCTGCACGTCTTCGGTACTTTCGATTTGGCCGGTGATCTTCACTGCCTTGCCGATGACCGATGTGCCGTGGGCGCGTGTGCCAGCGGCTGGTGCAGCCACAGGCGGCGTGGCTGTCGGACGCAGCTGCGGCGTGGCCGGAGCGCGGGCGGCTTCAGGGGTGTTTTGCGGCTTCTCGTCCGCGGTTTTATCGCTGCGGGTAAACATGGTCATGATCGGGTCTCCGGGAGTTGATCGAGCGTTTCAAAATAGTTGAGCGGACGCCAGGGCATGCGCGCATCTATGCGAGCACCCTTGTCGACGGAAATCGTATGGTGAAAGACGCGGCCCGTCACCCGCGCTGTCTGTGTGATGCTTACATGATGGGCAAAGGTACGCCCTTCGAGAGTACCTTCGATACGTACCTCGCGGGCCACGATATCGCCCACCACAATGCCTTGAGGGCCGATGATCACGGTCACCCCATCAATCCGGCCATTGACTAGGCCATCGATGTAGATTTCGCCGTCGACCTCGAGATGACCGTCGATTGTGAGGCCCGGTAGCAGCCGACTTGGACCATCATCGACGGACTGTCGTCCGGATCTGGTGAAGTTTTTTAGTGGCAAAACGGCCATTTTTGGCCCTGCGGTAAGTGCTGAAAGGTCGCGGATTTCGATCCTGACCCTCTAGGGTCTCCACTGAAGCCGACTTTGCCTGCAATGTGGAGTCGTTTTTTCCTGATCAGCAGGCGCCGTCACAATTTTTTCACGCCACGGTGCGTGAACCCTCGCCCGTGATCGCGGTGAAGGCAATGGCGAGGACTGGGACCTAAAGATCGACATCCACGGCAAATTGAGCGTTTTCCTGAATAAACTTGAAGCGTAGTTCCGGTTTTTTGCCCATCAGGTCGTCGACGATCCTGTCCGTTGCTGCGCGCGCATCTGGTGGCGCGACAACCTGGATCAACGTCCTTTGGCCCGGGCGCATTGTGGTTTCCTTCAATTGCCCGGGCATCATTTCTCCCAGACCCTTGAAGCGAGATATCTCCACTTTGGCATTGGATTTGAATTCGCTCTTCAGCAGCTGTTCGCGATGGGCATCGTCACGGGCGTAAATCGTCTTGCCAGCGTGCGAAAGCCGGTAAAGTGGCGGCATGGCAAGGAACAGATGGCCATTTTCAATCAGCTTTGGCATCTCGCGATAGAAGAAGGTGAGCAGCAGTGAGGCGATATGAGCGCCGTCGACGTCGGCATCGGTCATGATGATCACTCGTTCATAGCGCAGCTCTTCTTCGCGATATTTGCTCCCTGTACCACAGCCCAGCGCCAGCAGGAGATCGGATAGCTCCTGGTTCTGTGCCAGCTTGCCGGCAGTTGCGCTCGCGACATTGAGGATCTTGCCGCGCAGCGGCAGGACCGCTTGGGTGGTGCGCTCGCGGGCCTGCTTGGCGCTGCCGCCGGCGGAGTCGCCCTCCACCAGAAAGAGCTCGGTGCCACCGGGGGTGTCGCGCGTGCAATCGGTGAGCTTGCCCGGCAGGCGCAATTTTCGGGTTGCGGATTTGCGCTGGGTCTCGCGCTCCTGTCTGCGCTTCAGCCGGTCATCAGCCTGGTCGATGACAAAGGCGAGCAGGCGGTCCGCCTCGACCGGACTTTCGGCCAGCCAGTGATCGAAATGGTCCCGGACGACCGTCTCCACGAGCCGCTGGGCATCCTGCGTTGAGAGTTTTTCCTTGGTCTGTCCCTGAAATTCTGGCTCGCGGATGAACACGCTGAGAACGGCGCAGGCCGCGCTCATGACATCTTCAGGGGTGATCTGTGCCGTCTTCTTGGTGCCCGCGCGCTCGCCATAGGCACGCAGGGCCTTTGTCAGGGCGTTGCGCAGGCCCTGCTCATGGGTGCCACCCAAAGGGGTAGGAATGGTATTGCAGAAGCTCTGCAGGAAGCCGTCACGCTCGGGCGCCCAGGCAACCGCCCATTCGACGGCGCCTTTGCCATCCTTGTTCTCGGTTCGCCCCACAAACAGGCGTGGGCCAACAGTGGTCTCACCTTCAATTTCACTGCGCAGGAAATCTGCAAGGCCGCCAGGAAACTTCAGGACTTCCTCGGCGGGGACCTTGCCATTCTTGATCAGGCTGGGTTCGCAGAGCCAGTGGATTTCCACGCCGCGGAAGAGATAGGCCTTTGATTTGGCCATGCGGTAGAGCAGGTCTGGTGAAAAGTGCGCCTCACTGCCGAAGATCTGGATATCCGGTTTGAAACGCACGATGGTACCGCGCCGATTGACGCTTCCGGTGTTTCTCAGCTTGGAGGCAGGCTGGCCCCGTTCAAAGCGCATCAGGTGGTTCTGACGCTCGCGGGCCACTTCGACCTCAAGCCATTCGCTCAGGGCGTTAACCACTGAGGAGCCTACCCCGTGCAGGCCGCCGGAGGTGTCGTAGACCTTGCCGCCGAACTTGCCGCCTGCGTGCAGCGTGGTCATGATCACTTCGAGCGCAGATTTGTTCTTGAACTTGGGGTGAGGGTCGATGGGTATGCCACGCCCATTGTCACGCACGGTGACGATGTCGCCCTGGGAGAGCTCGAACTCGATCTTGGTGGCAAACCCGGCTACGGCCTCATCCATAGCGTTGTCGAGGATCTCGGCCGCTAGATGATGGAGGGCCCGCTCGTCGGTGCCGCCGATATACATTCCTGGCCGCCGGCGGACCGGCTCCAGTCCTTCGAGGACCTCGATGTCCTTCGCGGTATAGCCGGTGGTCTTGACCGCCGTGTGGCTTTCAAACAGGTCTGGGGCTTTGGCCATCGAATGGGGGGCTCCGAGCCAAATGGTGAAAATGACTGGCAGAAGGGGCGTGAGCCGATATCTCTCCGGCCGATTCGGTGTGTTTTATTAACACATTCGGGGGATCATGAAAGGCACGGCGTAGAGGCCGAGGGACCGGATTGATGGATGCTGATCGCAGCATGGCGGGACAGGCCGAGCGGTACGCGCTTGCGCGAACCGAAAGTCTGGCACGCTATCTGCCATTTAAAATATGGCTCAATCCGACCTGGGCCGCGGTCGGCATTGTGCCGTTCATCGGACTGTTCCCGTATTTTGGCCAGGTCCCCATCTGGCGCCTGGTGGTGGCCCTCAGCCTGCATCTGGCCAACAGCGTGCTGGCGGCGCTTACTTTGCGGCGCTACCGCAAATCTGCCCATCGCGTGCGGCTGTGGGAAACGGTTTTTGTTTCAGAGCAGTTTCTGATCGGGCTGAGTTGGGGCGCCATGACCTGGCTGCTCTGGGTGCCCGATAACGCTGTTAATCATGCCCTCATCTTGGTGCCACTTGTGGCGGTACTGATTTCCAACGCCTCATCCGCCAACAGCTGGAGCCTCTACGTGGCGGGGGTAATGCCGCTCATGGGGCTGTCACTGCCGCGCATGCTGAGCGGCGGTGTACCTGCTAATGTGGTTCTGGCTGTCCTACTTTCGACCGCTTTTATCTATACGCTGGTGGTTGTTCTGAATGCCATGCATCAGAGCCGGGTGCTGCTCAGCTCCCGCTTTGCTAATGAGGATCTGACCGACGAACTGCGCCGCGCGCATGATGCCGCCCTGAAGAAGCAGGCGGAAGCGGAGGCGGCCAATGCCGCCAAATCGTCTTTTCTGGCCAATATGAGCCACGAGCTGCGTACACCACTCAATGCCATCATCGGCTTTTCCGATCTCATCGAACAGGAAGCCTTTGGTCCGGTCGGACAGAGCCGCTATCGTGACTACGCCGGTGACATCCAGTCGGCGGGGCGGCATCTGCTTGGCATCATCGATGACATCCTAGATGTTGCCAAGATTGAAGCCGGCCAGATGAGCGTGGCGCCTGAATTCCTGGACGCCCGTCAGGTTATTGAACATGGTCTGCGCGTCCTGCGTCCCAAACTGCAGGCCAAGCAGCAGCTTCTTGCCATCAGATTTGAAGGCGAGACGGATCAGCTCTACGCCGATGAGCGTGCGTTCCGGCAGATTGTTTATAATCTCGTCAGCAACGCCACGAAATTCACCCAGATTGGCGGTGAGATCACCATTGCCGCTCGTGGGCTGGATGATGGCAGTTTTGAGCTCTGCGTCACCGACAACGGGCCCGGATTCGACCCAGCTCTTCTGGAGCGGGTGTTTGAAGCCTTCAACCAGCTCGACAAGCGCTATTCGCGCCAGCAAGGCGGTACCGGACTTGGCCTGTCCCTGGTGCGCGGACTTGCCGCGCTACATGGTGGCAGGGTGTGGATCGAGACTGCCCGGGGCAGCGGATGCAAGGTGAGCGTGCGCTTTCCGCCTTCCAGCGAAGCCGTGCTGCGCGCACAGCGCAGCCGTCGCATCGCTTAAATTTGGCCAGCTAACAATTTCTTAGAAGGGATGAGGTAGTCTCTCAAGCTCTGCGCCTGGCGGAGTAACGGGGGATAGGTCCTTGGGCTACGGTCAACGCTTGCGTATGCAACGCAACGCCGATGGGCGTGTGCTGAAGGCGCAGCTCAACCTAACCGCCGACATTCTGCATTCGGCACGCTTTACCGCGCCGCTCTGGGCCGTGTGCGTGGCGCTGCTTGCTTCGCATGGTGGCTTCGGCAAGGTTTCTATTGCAACCGCGCTTGTCCTGCCCGTGGCTGTGATTCTGGCCACCGCGATCTGTGGTCGCCTCGTTGGCACTTATCGCGCTGCCACGCGAACTGTCGTTAGTTATGAACGGCTTCGGCCCTGGTTTTCCCGCTTTATTGCGGCGCAACTTGTGGTCTCCTTCGCCTGGGGTCTGATGACCTGGATCCTGTGGCAGGCCAACAATCCGATCAATCATATCTTTCTCGCCTTCGCCTCCGTGGCCATTCTGTCATGGCTGATTGTCAGCCGCGTCGGACACGTTGATATCTTCATGGCCGCAGTACTTCCCATGGTGGCGATGAGCGACGTGCGGTTCCTGACTGGCAATAGCCTGATCGATATGCTGATAGCGGTGGGGATCACCCTCTATACCGCGCAGATGTTCTTTGATGGCCGACGCCTGACTTATCGCTTGGATGAGGACTCACGATTGCGCTTCGAGGTTGAAGATCTCGCGCGCGAGCTCGAGGAAGCCCGTGACGAGGCTTTGCGCAAGCGTTTTGAGGCGGAGACGGCCAATGCCTCAAAGACTGCATTCCTAGCCAATATGAGTCATGAGTTGCGGACGCCGCTCAATGCTATTCTGGGGTTTTCGGAAATCATCGCCAAGGAGTGCTTCGGCTCTGCGGGTTCACCGCGCTACGTCGAGTATGCAGGTGACATACATTCCTCGGGAGCCCACCTGCTCAGCCTCATCAATGATCTTCTCGATGTAGCCAAAATTGAGGCTGGCCGCATGGAAATCCAGCCTGAACCGCTTGATGCCAAGAGGACAATGGAAAGCGCTCTTAAGCTGGTTGGCGCCAAGGCGCGCGAACAACGGCAGGAACTTGTCATCGACACGAGTTCGGACGCGCCGGTGCTTTATGCGGATGAGCGGGCGCTCAAGCAGATTCTCATCAATTTGGTCTCCAATGCCGTGAAGTTCACGCCCGAGGGCGGACGGATTACAGTTCTGGGCAGTCGAGCGCGCGATGGCGGCTTTCAGGTCATGGTCGAGGACAATGGTCCTGGAATTCCGCGCGAGAAGCTGGACCGCATCTTCAAGCCCTTTAGCCAAGTTGATAACCGTTATGACCGCCAGGGCGGTGGCACGGGCCTTGGCCTTGCCCTGGTGCGTGGGCTATGCGAACTGCATGGTGGCCGGGCCTGGCTGGAAAGCGAGCCGGGCAAGGGCTGTCGCGCCTATATCGTGCTGCCGCCGTCGCCGGTTGCAGCCAAGGACACGGTCAGCGCTGCGGCCTAAAAACAAGCCAGGCCCGAGCGATGGCTCGGGCCTGGCGCGCAAGCTTCAGGATAGTCTCAGACGGAATAATACATCTTGAACTCGACCGGATGGGGCGTGTGCTCGAAGGTATAGACTTCGCTCATCTTGAGCTCGATGTAGCTGTCGATGAAATCATCATTGAAGACACCTCCCTTCTTTAGGAAGGAGCGATCCGCATCGAGGGTTTCCAGTGCCTGACGCAGCGAACCGCAGACCTGTGGGACATCGCGCAGCTCCTCGGGTGGCAGTGCGTAGAGGTCCTTGTCCATGGGATCGCCGGGGTGGATCTTGTTCTCAATGCCGTCGAGCCCGGCCATCAGGAGTGCTGAATAGGCAAGATAGGGATTGGCGCCTGGATCGGGAAAGCGCACTTCGACGCGCTTGCCATTCGGGCTCCCCGAGAACGGGATGCGGCAGGACGCCGAACGGTTGCGTGACGAATAGGCCAGCAGCACCGGCGCTTCGAAGCCCGGGATGAGACGCTTGTACGAATTGGTCAAGGGATTGGTGAAGGCGTTGATGGCGCGAGCATGCTTAATAATGCCGCCGATGTAATAGAGACAGGTATCGGACAGATCCGCATAGCCAGAACCGGCAAACAGGGGCTTGCCAGCCTTCCAGATCGATTGATGTACATGCATGCCCGAACCGTTGTCGCCATAGATCGGCTTGGGCATGAAGGTCGCCGACTTGCCGTAGGCAGCTGCGACCTGATGGACGACGTACTTGTACATCTGCATGCGGTCGGCGCACTTGGTCAGGGTCGAGAACTTGAACCCGAGTTCGTGCTGGCTTCCTGCCACTTCATGGTGGTGCTTTTCCGGCTCCATACCGAGCTCACCCATGATGGCAAGCATTTCGCTGCGAATATCCTGCGCCGAATCAATTGGAGGTACCGGGAAATAACCGCCCTTGACGGCCGGACGATGCCCGAGATTGCCCGCCTCGTATTCGGTACCGGAGTTGTAGGGCCCCTCCAGAGAGTCAAGGAAGTAATAGCCCTTGTTCATCTGGGTATCGAACCGCGCGTCATCGAAGATGAAGAATTCGGCTTCCGGACCGAAATAGGCGGTGTCACCGGCGCCCGATGCTACGACATATTGCTCGGCAGCCTTGGCAATCGAGCGTGGACAGCGATCGTAGCGCTCGCCCGTTGAGGGCTCTACGATGTCGCAGGTCAGGGACATCGTGGTCTGGGCAAAAAACGGATCAATGAAGCCTGTGGTCAGATCCGGGAGCAGTGTCATGTCGCTTTCATTGATGGCCTTCCAGCCGGCAATGGAGGAACCGTCGAACATGGTGCCGGAAGTCAGAAGATCCTCATCCACGAGGGCCGGATCGAAGGTCACGTGTTGCCACTTGCCGCGCGGATCGGTGAAGCGCAGGTCAACGAATTTGACTTCCTTTTCTTTGATGGTCTTGAGGATTTCAGATGGATTGGACATGGCCGTCTCTCGCACTCGCTTGTGTTTGATAAAGTGGACTAAAGTGCATCCGGACCGGTCTCGCCGGTCCGGATGCGAATGGCTTCCTCGACAGAGAGGACAAAAATCTTGCCGTCACCAATGCGTCCGGTGCGTGCCGCCTTCTGGATCGCGTCGAGCGCAGCCTCCAGGCGATCATCCGCAAGTACGACCTCGACTTTGACCTTGGGCAGGAAGTCAACGACGTATTCGGCACCGCGATAAAGCTCGGTATGACCCTTCTGTCGGCCAAATCCCTTGGCTTCGGTCACGGTGATACCCTGAACACCGACTTCCTGAAGGGCTTCCTTCACCTCATCGAGCTTGAACGGCTTGATGATGGCTTCGATCTTTTTCATGGGCGCGCTCTGGTAGGGCGGGTTCAGGCCAAAGGACCTGAGACCCTAATAGCAGACCCGACGCTACGGGGTTCGCCAGGTCCCGGCCATAGGCCCTGCGTGTGCTCCACAGCCAGTTTGCGGCCAAAGCAGGCAAATTTGCGAGAATATCCTCCAACCTGTGTGGTTGTTGCACAAAAAAGAGGCACATAGCCTAAAGAACGGGCACGAACAGAAGTCTTGTCACGGCTCGGATTGGGCGGCAAAGCTCAATCGTCAACGAGGTGAACCCATGACCGCCGGACCAAGCTTCAATCCCATATTTGCCGGTTTGGGCACCACCATTTTTTCAGTTATGAGCGCCCTTGCGCTAGAAAACGGAGCCATCAACCTCGGCCAGGGTTTTCCGGATGAGGACGGTCCGCAGGCCATCCGTGAGGCCGCCGCGCAAGCCTTGCGGGCCGGGCCCAACCAATATCCGCCGACGCGTGGCATGGGGGCGCTGCGTGCAGCCATTGCCGCCCATGCCAAACGATTTCACGGGTTCGATTTTGATCCTGACAGCGAGGTGCTTGTGACATCGGGCGCCACCGAGGCCTTGGCGTGCTGCATCTATGGTCTGGCCAGTTCCGACCGCGAGGTCGTCATCATCGAACCTGCCTATGATTCCTATCGCCCGATCGCCCAGAGCGCCGGTGCCACGGTGCGGCGAGTGGTACTTGATCCTCCCACTTTTGCACTGCGCCGCGAAAGCCTTGCCTCAGCCGTCAGCCCGCGTACCGCCGCTGTCCTGATCAATACGCCTCTCAATCCGGCCGGGCGGGTATTTACGCGCCCAGAGCTCGAGATACTGGCCGAAGTGGTCAGGCCCAGTGGAGCAGCAGTGATTGCCGATGAAGTCTATGAACATCTCACTTTCGACGGTGCGTCGCATCTTTCCCCCCTTGCCATCCCGGGACTTGCGGATCGCGTGTTGCGCGTAGGTTCCGCCGGCAAGATGTTTTCGCTGACCGGCTGGAAAGTTGGCTGGGTCACAGGTCCCGCAGCGCTTGTGGAGGTCGCGGCCAAGGCACACCAGTTCCTCACCTTCACGACTTCACCGGCATTGCAGTTGGGCATTGCCTATGGGCTCGAAAATGAGATGGGATTTACCCTTGGTCTGCGCGATGCTTTGCAGGCCAAGCGCGATTTTCTCGCCGGAGCCCTTACCGAGCTTGGTTTTGAGCTTATGCCGTGCGAGGGCACCTATTTTTTGACGGCTTCGATCCGCAACCTGACCGCGGAGAGCGATCGCGATTTCTGCCTGCGTCTCGTCAAAGAGGCCAAGGTCGCTTTGGTGCCGCTCAGTTCCTTTTTCGAAACCGCAACGCCCGATCACCTCGTACGCTTTGCCTTTTGCAAGCGTCAGGACGTGCTCGCCGAGGCGATCACGCGGCTTCAGCGCTATTTGCAAAAAAGAGAGGTCTGAATCATGAATCGCATTGATCCGCGCACGCCGATTTTGGTTGGCGGCGGGCAGCTTACGCAACGTACTGCCCGCGAGGGCCGGCTCGCGGAGGGTCTTGATCCCATCGGAATGCTGGCGCAACCTTCTCGCCTCGCTCTCGAGGATGCAGCAGCGCCAGGTCTTGTGGATGCCATCGACACGGTGGCGGTGGTGCGCTTTACCGCGGATTCTCCCGGTGATCAGGGACGGCTGACCAAGCGTCTGTTTCGCAATCCGCCTCTGGCGTTGGCCCGGCGCCTTGGTCTGTCGGCGCGGCGCATGCTCTATACGGCAACGGGAGGCAATACGCCGCAATGGCTCGTTAATCGCACGGCCGAAGAAATAGCGCGCGGTCAATGCGACGTGGCGCTTCTGGCCGGAGCGGAATATCTCGCCAGCTTTCTTGGGGCGATGAAGGCAGGCGTTGATCTTGGCTGGCAAAAATTGGCTGATGCGGATCCTGGCAGTGATCCTGAAGAAATTGGCGACATGCGCGCAGGATCCAATGCCTATGAAGGGGCCTATGGCCTGCGCTTTCCGGTCAACACCTATGCCCTGTTCGAAAATGCGCTGCGTGGCCAGAAACGTCATACGCCGCAGGAACATCTGCGCTGGCTGGGGGATTTCTTTTCGCCCTTTTCCCGCATCGCGTCTGAAAATCCGCATGCCTGGTTTGCCACATTTCGCTCGCCGGAAGAGATCGCAACACCTTCTGAGCGAAACCGCTTTGTCGGCTTTCCCTACACCAAATATCTCAATGCGGTGATCGAGGTTGACATGAGCGCGGCTGTGATCATGACCTCTGTCGGCAAGGCGCACGAACTCGGCATTCCCCGCGAGAAATGGGTCTTTTTGCATGGCTGCGGTGATGCCAATGACATCTGGAACGTGAGTGAGCGGATCAATTATTACTCCTCGCCGGCAATTCGGATGATGGGGCAAAAGGCCCTGGCCATGGCGCAAAAGACCATCGCTGACATGGCTTTTGTCGATCTTTACTCCTGCTTTCCTAGCGCCGTGCAAATCGGCTGTGCCGAACTTGGTATCGCCGAGGATGACCCGCGAGGTCTGACCGTCACCGGCGGTCTGCCTTATTTTGGCGGGCCCGGAAACGATTATGTGATGCACTCCATCGTCACCATGATGGAAAAGTGCCGGGCCGCGCCCGGTCGTTTTGGCCTCGTTACCGGCAATGGCTGGTATGTCACCAAGCATTCGATAGGCATCTACTCGACAGCGCCGGTCGCCGGACACTGGCAGCGCGAGGATCCCAGCTTCTACCAGAAGCAGATCGATGCCATGGCCCATCCTCGGGTCGAGGAGCATCCCCACGGTCCGGCGAAGATCGAAACCTATACCGTGGTGACCGACCGCAAGCGCGCGCGCTTTGGCATTGTGATCGGGCGGCTGGAGGATGGACGGCGATTTCTAGCCCACACCCCAGAAGATGACGCCACGCTCGATCACATGATGCAAACAGACATGCTAGGACAGACGGGGCATGTGGGGCCCGGCAATGGCGCCAATCTCTTTACCTTCCGGACCTAGCGTGCGCCACGCGGGTGGAACAGGGTGCACGCATCGCCTGCACCGCCCGCGCGGTCCGTCACTGCTCTTGCGAGCCGTAAAGAGAGCGGCTTAGCTTTGCTACGCCAATCAGAGTGTATAGCGATGCCAAAACTTTATCTTGTACGTCATGGCCGAGCTGCTGCCGGCTTTGGCGAGGACGCCGACCCTGGCCTTGATGCGCTCGGTCAGAGCCAGGCCGTGGCAGCTGCCGGGCGCCTGAGCCTTTTGCCGCCGATGGCCCTGCGCTCCAGCCCGCTCAGACGGGCGCGCGAAACGGCAGCGCCACTTGAGGCGCTTTGGAAGCAAAGCGCGCAGATTGATCCGGCAGTCTCGGAAATTCCGTCACCAACGCCGGATCTGGCTGCGCGGGTAGCCTGGCTGCGCGACTTCATGCAAGGACGCTGGAGTGACGTAACCCCCGATCTCAGAGCCTGGCGCAGTACGTTGATCCGTGCGCTTCTCTGCCTTGAAGAGGATTGCGTCGTCTTCAGCCACTATGTCGCCATCAATGTTGCAGCAGGCGCAGCGCTTCAGGATGAGCGTACCTTGGTGTTCTCACCGGCCAACGCGTCGATCACGCTTTTTGAACATGACGGCCACACATTGCGCCTGATTGAAAAGGGACAGGAAGCCCCCCTGACACGCGTCAATTAGGAGTGATGATCATGGACATCCATGAGCTGGACGCCTTCGAACTGTCGGCGGCCTATGCGCGTCAAGCGCTCTCGCCCGTCGAAGTCACGCAGGCGTGCCTAACCCGCATCGCCGCATTTGACGCCCGGATCAATGCCTTTTGCCACCTCGATGAGGTTACCTCCCTGGCGCAGGCCGAAGCCTCGCAGGAACGCTGGATGGCCGGAGCGCCGCTGTCGGCGCTCGATGGTGTACCTGTGGCCATCAAGGATCTACTCCTGACCAAGGGCTGGCCGACGCGGCGCGGGTCGCTGACAACCGAGGCGAAGGGGCCCTGGCTCGAGGACGCGCCGGCGGTCGCACGGCTGCGGGAGGCGGGCGCGGTGCTGATCGGGAAGACGACGACGCCGGAGTTCGGCTGGAAGGGCTGCACCGATTCGCCGCTGACAGGGGTCACGCGAAACCCTTGGGATCTGACGCGGACCCCGGGCGGATCATCGGGTGGATCGGCTGCGGCGCTGGCAGCCCGGCTTTGTCCACTGGCTCTTGGTACCGATGGCGGCGGCTCGATCCGCATTCCGGCAAGTTTTACCGGTACGTTTGGACTCAAACCGAGTTTCGGGCGGGTCGCTGCCTGGCCGTTGTCGCCCTTTGGCACGGTGGCCCATGTCGGGCCGATGAGCCGTTCGGTGCGTGACAGTGCCATGCTTCTGAACATTATAGCCAGGCCGGATGCGCGCGATTGGTATGGCTTGCCGAGTAGCTCTGAGGATTATCTGTTGCGCGCCGAAGCCAGTCTCAGGGGCAAGCGCATTGCCTATTCCCCACGCCTTGGCCATGTCATCCGGATCGTACCCGAAGTGGAAAGCCTGGTCGAAAAGGCTGCACTTCGCTTTGAACAACTGGGTGCACGCGTGGAACGGGTAGATCCACCCGGCGGTAATCCAGGCGAGATTTTCCGGACCCTGTGGTGGGCGGGAGCGGGGTATCTGCTGGCCGATCTGCCGGAGGGAAAAAAGGCTCTGCTCGAGGCGCCGCTGCGCAAGATGGCGGAGGAGGGCGCCGGCTTTGCGCTGAAGGAATACATGGCGGCCAATCTCCAGCGCGGTGCCTATGGTGCGGGGTTGCGTCAGTTCATGGAAAACTATGAGTTCCTGATCACACCCTCGGTGGCAACGCCGGCCTTTGAAACAGAGCGCCTTACTCCGCTTGATGACGATGGCAATGCCTGGATGGCGTGGACACCCTATAGTTTTCCTTTCAACCTGACACAGCAGCCCGCCGCCTCAATCAATTGCGGTTTTACCGCGCAGGGCTTGCCGGTCGGTCTTCAGCTCGTGGGACGAATGTTCGATGACGGAGGTGTGCTGGCGGCAAGCCTTGCCTATGAGCGTGCCGATCCGGACGCCGCAAAGGTTCCACAGGGCTATTGAGGCTTCCGCCACGCCCTTTGCCTCAGTCTGTGCGCGGATAGAGCTGGCATTGGGTGGATCTCATGTGCTATAGCCTGCGCATGAAGATGCGCACACACAGCAGCCGACGTCGCCAGCTCATTCAGAGGGGCGGGTAGGTGTTTGTCATAGCGTAAAGACGCTTTAACCCCGCCGGTTGCGCGGGGTTTTTTTACGTCTGCGGAGCCGGCCGTCACGGAGAAAATGATGGATCGGCTCTGTCAATGCGCCGAAGACGCAGCATTCAACGCCTGGCCGGCACTCAAGGAAATCCTTCACGATGGCTGGCTCGTCCGCCTGTCTGGCGGAGAAAGTCGTCGCACCAATTCGGTCTCGGTGATTGGGCCGCCGCGCTCGCCCCTCGAAGGCAAGCTCGCATTTTGCGAGCGCATCTATCTGGCCCATCAGCTGCCGCTCAGTTTTCGGGTACGCTCGTTCGATGCTCCGGCGCTCGAACGTCGTCTGGCGCAGGAGGGCTTTGCGGCCCATGATGAGACGCTCACCCTGTTCAAGGATCTGGGCTCACAGGCGCCAGGTGAAAAGTCGCCAGATTTTTGCCTTGAGGCAAAGGCCTCACGCCACTGGCTTCATGCCCATCAGCAGTTCACTGGGCGCAGTGACGCGCAGACCGATCTTCGTCTGCGTCAGCTTGAACTGATCTCGCTGCCATGCGCCTTTGCATCGGTGATGCGCAGCGGCAAAATCGCTTCGCTGGCTATTGCAGTGGTACATGACCGTATGATGGTCCTGCAGTGGGTGGCAACCGATCCTGCACACCGCCAGCAGGGACATTCCCGGGCCACACTCCTGGGCCTGTTTGCCTGGGGCGCAGCGCAGGGCGCGCGTGGAGCCTGCCTGCAGGTGCTGGCCAGTAATGCCCCCGCACTGGCGCTCTATCGCAGCCTCGGTTTTGACCGCGAACTATATCGCTATCATTACCGCGTGCGCGCAGCGTTCAAATGATGCGTTCATGCACAAGGCAAAGGAACTCCGTCACATGGGAGAGTTCTTTGGCAATGCGCTGCAGGCGGGCGTCGGCTTCGCGATCAATGCCCCAATGCTCGGCCTGGAATGTTTCCTCGAGGCTGGCAAGGCGAAAGGCTGTTGGCCCATCAAGGCGCCCGGCGTGAAGCGCCAGCGCCAGAACAATGGATCCGGTTAGCGCCGTGGCTGCCGACACACCGGCAAGGGCAAAGTCATCCAGCGCTGACACCCGTGTTTCGAGGGCCGCAATGCTTTGTGCGCTTTGCTCTAAGGGGGTGATGCCTGCAGTGGACTGCAGCCTGATCCGGTAAGTCGCGCTGATCCAGTCAAGGAGAGGCTGCCACTGTTCGGCCTGACGCATGATCAGGCTGGCTGGAGCGTCGGCACGGTAACACAGAAGGTCGTGCCGTCCATATTCCAGCAGCTGCGCGATCACGCTGGCGCGCGTCTGCGGGATGCGCTCAAGCGCGGTGTTGGCAAGGCGCAGGATCGGCATGGTCTGGGCGTCGATGTGCTCGCGCTGGGACTGCCACTCTTGGGCGATAGCCTCGGCAAGATTGCGGGCGGGCAGGAGAAGGGTGGTGCCGCCTGGCGTACGGATGGCCTTGCCATCAAGCAATATGGCAAAGCCCTCTGGGCGGGGTTCGATGGTCACGTGGGTATAAAAGCGCTTGGGGCGTGGTGTCGTCATGGGAGCGTTGTGAGGTTGCGCGCGATTGCGGGCGGACGGCAGGGCAGGCTGGGTTCGATCATGGTGTCGTGGCACGGCGCGGCGCAAAGGGCTTGAACGTGGTGTCAGGATCAAAGCCCAGAAGCTGCCAGGTCTTCATCATATGTGGAGGCAATGGCGCCTCTACCTGCAGCCGGCCGCCAGCGGGATGGGTGATGTCAATGCTGCGGGCATGCAGGTGCAACCGGTCGAGGATTTCACCGCTACCGGCCGCGGCGCTGCCGCCATACTTGTGATCACCGACGATGGGGTGCCCGATGGCTGCCAGATGGGCCCGGATCTGGTGTGTTCGTCCGGTAACCGGCTTGACGGCAAGCCAGGCATAGCTGCGCCCGGCGACGCCTAGCACGCGATAATCCGTCACCGCCGCTTTGGCATCGTCGGCGTGGCGCTCGGTAGCTACCATGCGCTCCTCGCCACCTGAGAGACTGCGCTTGGCCAGGGCAAGCTTGATGGTGCCGGTCTGCGGTTTGGGAATCCCCACAACGAGCGCCCAATAGATCTTGCTGGCGTCACGGCGGCGCAGGGCCTCGGCGAGGCTGGCCGCCGCGGGGACGGTGCGGGCGATGACGAGCACGCCAGAGGTATCGCGATCGAGACGATGTACCAGGCGTGGTCTCTGGCGGCGGCCTTCGCTCAGGGCGTCGAGCATGCCATCGACATGGCGGGTCAGTCCCGAGCCTCCCTGGGTGGCAAGTCCGCTCGGCTTGTTGAGGACAAACACCTGATTGTCGGCGTGCAGGATCAGCGAGCGAATCAGGCCGGCATCCTGTGCCGGCGGATGCGCGGCAGCTGCCGTGGCGGGCAGATGGAGGATCTGCGGCGGCAGGCGCATGGTCTGGCCGGAGCGCAGCCGGTCAGAGGCCTTGGCGCGTTTGCCATCAAGCCGGACTTCGCCTTTGCGCAGAAGCTTTTCCAGCTGGATGTGCGACAGCGCCGGGTAGTGGCGGCGGAACCAGCGATCCAGCCTGACCCCTTCTTCGTCCTCTGTGATTGTGGCGGTGGTGACGCCTTTGCCGTCCATGCGATTGACGTTACTTTCGAAATTGGTCACTTTACCGGGGATGGGGATGGGGTCCCCCAAAACCGCCGGACGCATCCTCCGGGATGCCAAAGCTGATGACTCCTGCCCGAGAACATGGTGCGGGTTGGTCGCGGACGCAACCTGCGCATTGGAGCTATGGCAGGAGCATATGGGATACAAGCTTTATCTGCTGGTCGCACTGGGTGGTGCGCTGGGCAGTATGGCCCGGTTCGGGCTTTCTGGGCTGGTCGCCAGTTCCGTTGGGGAGACCTTTCCCTTCGGCACCCTTGCGGTCAACATCATCGGCTCGTTTGTCATCGGCTTCTTCAGCGCACTGACTGCGCCTGACGGTCGGGTCTTTGTCGGCTCCCTGGGTCGGCAGTTTGTGATGGCTGGTCTCTGCGGCGGCTTTACCACCTTTTCTTCTTTTTCCCTGCAGACCCTGGTGCTGATGCAGGATGGGGAATGGACCTATGCCGGCTTAAATGTCGCAGGTTCGCTGACCGCGTGCCTCGTTTCGGTCTGGCTTGGCGTGATCTGTGCCAACGCGCTCAACCAATTGAAGGGAGCCTGATATGACGACACAGACGGGCGCCGGTGAAACGGCTGGGGCAGCGGTAGGGACCCAAAGGATGCTGCCCGCTGAGGCCACGTTGTTGCGCATTTTTGTCGGTGAGGATGACCGTACTGACGGTGGGCCACTTTACGAAGCGATCGTCATCAAGGCCAGGGCGGCCGGACTTGCGGGAGCCACGGTGCTGCGTGGCCCCATGGGCTTTGGTGCTTCGAGCCATCTGCATACCACCAAGATCCTGCGCCTGTCTCAGGACTTGCCACTGGTCATCGAGATCGTCGACAGCAAGGACAAGATTACCGCCTTTCTGCCGGTTCTTGACGCCATCATGGGTTCGGGCCTTGTGACGCTTGAGAAGGTCCAAGTGATCCGCTACGGCAAGTCGGCTGCTGACGCTTGACCGGTGAGAGGTAAGTCACCACTCTGCGCGCCCGCCGTCTTGGAGGCCTGTCATGAAGCATATCTTGTCCGAACTGGATGCCCGTCGCGAACGCGCGCGCCTGGGCGGTGGTGAACGGCGCATTGAAGCCCAGCATGCCCGTGGCAAGCTGACAGCGCGCGAGCGCCTCGAAGTACTTTTGGATCCGAACTCGTTTGAGGAGTTCGACATGTTCGTCGAGCATCGCAACAGCGATTTCGGGGCGGACAAGAATGTCATCCCTGGGGATGGCGTCGTGACCGGTTGGGGCACCATCAACGGGCGCATGGTCTATGTCTATGCCAAGGACTTCACTGTGTTTGGCGGCTCTCTTTCTGAGACCCATGCCCAAAAAATCTGCAAGATTCAGGACATGGCCATGCAAAATGGGGCGCCGGTGATCGGTCTGCTCGACGCCGGCGGCGCGCGCATCCAGGAAGGCGTTGGCAGCCTCGGCGGATATGGCGAGGTGTTCAAGCGCAATGTCCTCGCCTCCGGCGTCGTGCCGCAGATCAGCGTGATCATGGGACCATGCGCAGGTGGTGACGTCTACTCGCCCGCGATGACGGACTTCATCTTTATGGTGCGCGATACCTCCTACATGTTTGTGACGGGCCCGGATGTGGTCAAGACGGTAACCAATGAGGTTGTGACCGCCGAGGAACTCGGCGGGGCCAAGGTGCATACGAGCAAGTCGTCGGTGGCCGACGGTGCCTATGAGAACGACATCATTGCGCTCGAGGAAATGCGCCGGCTCTATGATTTTCTGCCGCTCAGCAATCGTGAGAAGCCACCGCTGTGGCCGTCCGCTGATACCGCAACCCGAGAGGAGCCCAGCCTCGATACGCTGGTACCGGAAAATCCCAACAAGCCTTACGACATGAGGGAACTGATCGCCAAGGTGGCGGATGAAGGCGATTTCTTCGAAATTGGCAGCGCCTTTGCACGCAATATCCTCACAGGCTTTGGACGCATCGAAGGCGCGACTGTCGGCTTTGTCGCCAACCAGCCGATGGTCCTTGCCGGTGTGCTCGACAGCGACGCATCGCGCAAGGCGGCGCGCTTTGTGCGTTTCTGCGATGCCTTCAACATTCCTCTCGTAACCTTTGTCGACGTTCCGGGATTTCTGCCGGGTACCGCCCAGGAATATGGTGGGCTGATCAAGCATGGTGCCAAGCTGCTCTTTGCCTTTACCGAAGCGACCGTTCCCAAGGTCACAGTGATCACCCGCAAAGCGTTCGGCGGTGCCTATGATGTGATGGCGTCCAAGCACATTCGGGCGGATGTCAACTATGCCTGGCCTACGGCCCAGATTGCGGTGATGGGTGCC
>JAKAVI010000331.1 GCA_021817355.1 Pseudomonadota bacterium
CTGAGTAAAGTTTGCTCAGGCCGCCGCGGCAGTGCGGGCAAGGGCGCAATGTGACCAGATCTCAGACAGCGCGCTGACCAATTTGTCGATATCGGCGTCCGAGTGCAGCGGTGAGGGTGTAAAGCGCAGCCGCTCTGTGCCTCTGGGGACCGTCGGGTAATTGATCGGTTGAACATAAATGCCGTGATTATCGAGCAACCAGTCGCTGATCATCTTGCACTTCTTGGCATCTCCCACCATGACGGGGATGATGTGGCTCGGGTTGTCGAGCATCGGAATGCCGATAGCCTTGAGTTTGCGCCGCACGGTGGCGACGCGTTCCTGGTGACGACGCCGTTCGGCATTGCTCCCTTTCAGGTGCCGGATTGAGGTCAAGGCGCCGGCGGCAACGGCCGGTGGCAGTGCCGTGGTGAAAATGAAGCCGGAGGCAAAGCTGCGTACAAAGTCGCACAGATCCGCGCTCGCAGCGATATAGCCGCCCATTACGCCGAACGCCTTGGCCAGGGTGCCTTCGATCACGGTCAGCCGGTCCATCAATCCTTCGCGCTCGGCAATGCCACCGCCGCGCTGGCCATAAAGTCCGACCGCATGCACCTCATCCAGATAGGTCATGGCACCATGGGCATCGGCGACGTCGCAAAGCTCCCTAATGGGGGCAATGTCGCCGTCCATTGAATAGACGCTTTCAAATGCGACGAGCTTGGGCCGAGCAGGATCGAGGCCGGCAAGCTTGCGATTGAGATCCTCAATGTCATTGTGCTTAAAGCGCAGGCACTGGGCGCGGGAATGACGGATGCCTTCAATCATCGAGGCATGATTCTGATCGTCGGAGAGCGCAACACAGGCTGGGAGTTTGGCGGCAAGCGTGCCGAGCGCTGCCCAGTTGGAAACATAGCCGCTCGTAAAGGTCAGCGCCGCCTCCTTGCCATGAAGATCGGCAAGCTCGCGCTCCAGCAGCACGTGATAGTGATTCGTACCTGAAATATTGCGTGTACCGCCAGCACCGGCGCCACAGCGGTCGAGGGCCTCGTGCATGGCCGCGATAACCTGCTTGTTCTGCCCCATGCCGAGATAGTCATTGGAGCACCATACGGTCACGGGCCGGGTGCTCTGCCCTTCATAACGGGTAGCCTTGGGAAATTGTCCGGCATGACGTTCCAGATCGGCAAAAACCCGGTAGCGGCCTTCCTGGCGCAGCGCCCCCAGCTCGGCGGCGAAGAAGGCTTCGTAATCCATCATGTCTCTCCCACGGCCTCAGTCACATGGACTGGCGCAAACTAGGCGTTTGGACCCAGCCTGTCGACCAGTTTGGTCTGTCAATCTGCCCTTGCCCAGTGCCACATCAGCGCAGCCCCCTGTGCGAAAGGCAGGCTAGAACTGGCGCGGCAGGATGCGCAAGATCCTGATACATATCAATGTGTTCGGCAGAAATATGTAGCGGCGGCCCTGGCGCCGGTGCGACGCTTTGTGCCGTCACGACCGCGCTGGACCGGGACACGCAAAGTGCGCCCCGGCCCAGCCGACAAGGAGCAGTCCTGCTCCTGGTTTCCCGCGGCTTGGGGGCCTCTGGCCCCTGGTCATGGCATCGCCCCCCCAATGCGATGCCCTGGCCCTTACATCCGCCCGTGTGGCCCGTGACCTTTGCCATGCCAGAAACGGGGCCTGCAGCCCATGAACAGCTGATTGGCAGTTTTTTGCTGTGCAGGATCGAGCGCCTGGTAAAGCGGGATCAAAGCCCCATCGATGCGTTCGACGGTCGCCAGATGCGACTTCATCATGGCTTCGCGCCGGGTCAGTACAGCTGGCAGCGTGAACGACATCCTGCCTCCCATGGCGTGGCCGCGGCGGGCCAGCATCTGCGCGTGGAGCTCATGGACGCTGTCGGTGAGCACAGTCGCAAACCGGTTCCACTGGCTCGCCTGGGCCGCGGTGATATGAAGCTCGGTGTGCAGGAAAGCGAGTGTGCCATCGGGGTAGCGCATGGCCATCATGGGGACCATTGGACCACCGTGGCAGGGCGCGGGGCCGAAGTGCCTGGCCATGGGCTGGGCGCTGGCGGACAGGGTTCCGGCAATGGCAAGTCCGGTGCTGAGGGCCAGGATCGCGGCATATCTATTCATGTGACGTGTTCTCCTTAGGGGTGTGCCATGCAATCACTTCCGAGCCCTGTTGTCGCCATCATCATTGTCAGCAAGTGTGGCAGGGTGTCCGCCAGGAGAAATTCCAACACCAAGTTCCGGCCGCACCCCTTCAGGTGCCTCCAAGGCCAACGGCCGGGCCCTTCTTGTGTCAGTCGTGCGCGTCTTGGCGCCCGCATGCCCGAGGGACAGCCTCCAGACCCACCGCCACGGGCCGGCGGGGAGCCTCCGCGGCATCATTGCAGGCACTGGCCGGCGCGATGCAGTTGCAGCCGTGGCTGCAGGCCAGGCGGTCGAGATGCTCCTTCAGCGCGGCGCGCAAGATCTGCGGACGGCTTGCGTGGTGCTTGGCGGCGGCGATGCCGAGGCGTTCATACTCCTCCTCGCAAAGGTCGAGGTTCACGCGCCGGTTGGAGCGGCGCTGGCGCGGAGCAGCAGCGGCCTTGGCCTTCACCGAGGCCGGGCGGGCAGGGGTAAGAGGCGCGATTGCGGCTGGGTTCAACACCGAGGGGCGCAGGGGCAGGGTCTCGAGCGAGGGCGCCGCATCACCCTTGCGGGCAAGCAAGCCAGCCGTGATCGAGGCAAATTGGCGATGGCTCAGGGTCATGGGTCTTCCCTCAGTAAGGGGTTTCTGGGCTGCGGCGGCCAAACGGCTGGGAGCGGCGCGGACCAAGGCCCGGGGGGGCTTCGCCTGCACGCGCGCGTTCGCGCCGGCCATCGAACTGTGCCACTGGCTCGCTCTGGCCGGAGGAGACGGTCTGATGGCCGGTCTCGCTGGCAGTGCCGGGCATTGTGCCTGGGTCTTCCAACTCCGGCCCTGGCGCGTCGAACCCCTGGGTGTTGGTTGCCTCCAGCGGTGAAAGACCGCGAATGGCGAACGCCGTCGGGACATTGAGCGGCGTGATGCTGGCGTCCTGGGTCAGGCGGGCAAGACGGCTCTGTATATAGGTCCAGAGCTCGCGCACTTCCTTGGCTGAGCTCGATTTTACCGCGACCTCGCCGACGGTGCGTCCGTCGATCATGGAGGCTGCAAAGTCAACGCGGTGATGCACGGTGACCGGTGCCACCGTGCCATGCTGCGACAGTGCCACCGCCGCTTCGCCGGTAATGCGTGCACGCGGCGTTGCGGCATTGATCACAAAAAGCAGGGTCTTGCCGTGCCGCTCGGCGAGGTCGACGGTGGCGCCGACGGCGCGCAAATCATGCGGACTTGGTCGCGTCGGCACGACCACGAGATCGGCATGGGCGATGACATGCGAAATCGATTCGGTGATTGCCGGGGGCGTATCGATGACGGCAAGGCGGATGCCTGCCGCTTCCAGCTGATGCAGCGCGTCCGTGAGCTGCAACAACCCGACCTTGGCAAAGTGCGGCTCCGGCGCACTGCGGGCATTCCACCACTCTGCAAGTGATCCTTGGGGATCGGTGTCGATCAGCGCGACCGGACCTACCCCGGCCAACATCGCTTCGACGGCAAGGTGGCCGGAGAGTGTCGTCTTGCCTGAACCACCCTTCTGAGATGCCAGTACCAGCACGTGCATGGCTTGCGCGCCTTCTTTGCTCGCTTCGTCCTGAGCATGACGCAGAGGGCTTGCCTGGCTGTTGCATCGCGTCGCAGCAATTATGCGAAGTTTAAGACAAACTGTCCGGATTCTGTCCTGTGCCGGTGCCTATCAGTCTTCGCCAAACCGCGCTGCGATCAACGCCAGGATGGCGGTCATCGCCTCTTCGGCATCCGGACCTTCGGCACAGAGTTCGATGTGGCTGCCCACCCCCGCCCCCATCATCATCAGGCCCATGATCGAGCGTGCATCGACGCTGGTGCCATCCTTGCTCACGGTGATTTGAGACTTGAACCGCGCTGCGGCTTCTACAAGCTTGGCCGACGCGCGCGCATGCAGGCCACGCTTGTTGATGATCGTCGCGACCGATCTGATCGCTTGTCCATCCGCCATTCCTTAGGTTCCGCCGACGAGATCCGCAGAGCCGGCGCGCATGTATTTGCGCCCGGCCTCGATGGCCTGCTTGACCGCAGCTTCAAGCGGTAAGCGGGAGCGCACATTGCACAGCTTGATCAGGCTGGGAAGATTGGCGCCGGCAAGAACTTCAATCTTGCCCTTTTCCAGGAGCGTCAGCGCAAGATTGCAGGGCGTTCCACCATACATGTCGGTGGCGATCACGGTGCCGTCGCCGCCATCCACAGCCTTGGCGGCCGCGGCGATTTCACGTCGCCGCCGTTCCATGTCATCTTCGGGGCCGATGCACACGGCGCGCAGATGGGTTTGTGGGCCCACCACATGCTCGACCGCGGAAATGATTTCCTGCGCCAGACGGCCGTGGGTAACAATGACAATGCCAATCATGATCGATGCTGTGTGTGAGGCGGCGGGCACGATAACAAGGTATGGGCGAGATGGAACCCCTCACTTGCGCCTGATGTGAGACTTAGTTGCCCATATCGTGGATCTGTCCAAGTTGAGCCACCGCAAGGATGATCCGGGCCGGGGCTGAGGCACCAAAGGCATTGAGACGTAGCACCGGGGGCGAGATGGCCCCTTGAAGACCCTGCGGCAGCGGCCAGCGCTCGGGCTCGGGCAGGCGTTCGGCCTCTCGACCTAGAATTGCAGCCAGCCGGATTGGCGCCCTGGCGAGGGTGGGCAGGCGCAGGATTCCCAGCCCGCGAACCTCGATCAGCCCCTCTAGGGAGGCAGGCGCGCGCCCCAGGAGCACCCCACCTTCAACCCAAAGCAGGGTACGGTCATCCGCCACAAGCAACGCTCCCATGGCAATAAGACGCAAGGCCAGATCGGATTTGCCACTGCCGCTCTCGCCCAGCAGCAGCACCCCCGCATCCGAAGGCGCGCCAAGCCTTGGGCCCGCCTCGGCGAGAACCACGCAGCTTGCATGCAGGTTGACCTCAGCCATGGTCGAGCGGCAGTTCAACGATGAAGCGGGCGCCGGCGGGCTGGTCGGGGCTCGGCCCGACGCGGTTTTCGGCCCAGATCCGTCCTCCGGCACCTTCGACAATCTGCCGCGCGATCGACAGCCCGAGGCCGGAATTCTGTCCAAAATCGCTTTCGCGCGGCCGTTCGGTATAGAAGCGCTGAAACACGGTCTCGAGATTGTCTGGGGGGATACCCGGGCCTTCATCGACGACGGCAATCCGGACCAGGCGGTGCCGGCGCTGCGCCTCAACCCGAACCGTGCCGCCGTCCGGGCTGAAGGAGATGGCATTGTCGATCAGGTTACGAAAGATCTGCCCGAGCCGCTCACTGCGGCCCGAGACGATCGCCTTGCCTTCAAGCTCAAGACTAAGCTCCAGCTTGACCGACCGCGGCAGGCCCGTGAGGCGGTAGACTTCGGTGATGGTGCTCAGAAGGTCGGCAAGGTCGACGGGTTCGGCCGGCTCACGCGACAGTTCCGCGTCCAGACGCGAGGCCTGGCTGATGTCGGTGATCAGTCGATCGATCCGCTTGATGTCATTACCGACAATGTTGACCAGGCGGCTGCGGTTGATCGGATCCTCGGTGCGGGCCAGCATGTCGATAGCGGTCTTCAGCGAGGTCAGCGGATTTTTGAGCTCATGGGCAACGTCGGCGGCAAAGCTCTCGATCGCATCGATGCGATCATAGAGGGCGCGGGTCATCGCCGAGAGCGCGTCGGCAAGCGCACCGATCTCATCATGGCGTTCGGCCATGCGTGGCAGGGCTTCGCGTCCGGACTGACCTTTGCGAACCCGCTCGGCAGCAGCAGCCAGGCGATTGATCGGCTCGGCGAGAAACCGTGCAAGATAGATCGACGAAAACAGCATGATCGCAAAGCCGACGAGGAATACTTCGAGCAGCTTTTCGCGCTCCGCGCGCAAGACCCCGTCGATGTCTCCGCCTTCGGTTGAGACCAGCAGGACGCCATAGATGGCACGGAAACGCTGGATGGGAACGGCAACCGACAATACCAGGCGGTCTTGCTCATCGACCCGCTCTTTGGTTCCAATCCGGCCGCGCAGCGCGGCATCAACCTCGGAATAGACCCGTCCGTTGGTGCCGGCCTCAAAATAGGGATCGAGCCGCTCGAACGGTCGAACGCCCATGAGGCCATTATAGAGGCGCTTGATCTCCTGCCAGATATTGTTCCAGAAGCCAGGCGCCGGTAAGGGATAAGTCTGCACCACATTGCGGGCGAGAAGAAAGCGCGTGTCCGCTTCCAGATTGCCTTGCGAATTGTAAAGACGGGCACGCAGATTGGTTGGCGCGATCAGCTGCCGCAGCAAAGGTTTGGCTTCACCCACGCGGATCGAGCGAGTGGCAT
>JAKAVI010000008.1 GCA_021817355.1 Pseudomonadota bacterium
GCGCGAAATGGCCCATGAACTGGGCCTCGTCACCGCCGCCAAGCCGGACAGCCAGGACATCTGCTTTGTGCCCGGAGGCAATTACGCCGCCGTGGTCGAAAAACTGAACCCGGAGGCCGCAAGGCCTGGAGAGATTGTCGATCTGAACGGCACCGTGCTCGGCCGCCATGACGGCATCATTCATTTTACCGTCGGTCAGCGAAAGCGCCTTGGCCTCAGCGGCAACCCTGACGCCTATTTCGTCATTGCACTTGATGCTGCGCGCGCCCGCGTCGTGGTCGGCCCCCGCGCCGCTCTCGCAAGCCGGCGCATCAAGCTGCGCGCCGTCAACTGGCTCTTGCCGGTAACAGAGACGCTCCCCTGCCAAGTCAAAGTCCGATCCATGCGCCCGGCTGTACCGGCAAGGGTCACAGCCGAGCCGGACGGCGGCGCCGTGGTCGAACTGCTGGCGCCGCAGGACGCTGTTGCGCCCGGCCAGGCCTGCGTATTCTATGACGGGACGAGGCTTCTTGGCGGCGGCACCATCGTCACCGCCGAGCCCCTGCGCGCGGCGGCGTAAGCCTGCGCGCAAGGCCGCAACAACCGCCGTAAACCCTCGCTTTGCCCCTGGCCGGCTTGCCTTGACAGGGCCAGACCCCACCCTTACATACCCCCGCCTTGGCTGGCAGTGCGGCAGCGTAGCTCAGTGGTAGAGCAGGGGAATCATAATCCCTTGGTCGGGGGTTCAAATCCCTCCGCTGCTACCAGCCCGAGCGCCGAACGGGTGGAGGTTAGAGGTGGCCGAGCTGGCGAGCGCAGGAACGCGCGAGGATCTTCCCGGCATCAGCATCGACGAGGTTCGCGCCGCAGCCGCACGCATCGCCCATGCCGTGGAACGTACGCCCGCCCATCACTCGCGCACCCTCTCCAAGATTGCCGGCTGCGAGGTCTATCTGAAGTTCGAGAACCTCCAGTTCACCGCCTCCTTCAAGGAGCGCGGCGCCCTCAACAAGCTGTTGTCCCTGAACGCCGAGGAACGCCAGCGTGGTGTGGTTGCCATGAGTGCCGGCAATCATGCCCAGGGCGTTGCCTATCACGCCGGACGGCTTGGCATTCCGGCCACCATCGTGATGCCCGAATCCACGCCCTTCAACAAGGTCAAGCACACCAAGGGCTTCGGCGCGCGCGTGGTACTGGACGGGGCGACACTGAGCCAGTCGTTTCAGCGCACGCTGCGTTTTGTCGAGGAAGAGCAGCTCATCCTCGTCCATCCCTATGATGATGTACGCATCATCGCCGGCCAGGGCACCGTCGCGCTCGAGTTTCTGGAGGATTTTCCGGATCTTGACGTGCTGGTGGTTCCCATCGGCGGCGGCGGTCTGATTTCCGGCATCGCCACTGCCGCCAAGGCCGTCAAGCCGACCATCGACATCTATGGCGTCCAGGCACAGCTCTATCCCTCGATGTACGACGTCGTGAACCACAAGGAACTGCCCTGCTCAGGGCAGACTATCGCCGAAGGCATTGCCGTCAAGGAACCCGGCGCAATCACAAGACGCATCGTTGCCGAACTCGTCAGCGACGTGCTCCTCGTGCGCGAAGACGAAATCGAACGGGCGATTGCAAGTCTTCTCGAGATTGAAAAGACCGTGGTTGAAGGCGCCGGAGCTGCGGCCTATGCCGCCGTCACCGCCAACAAGGCGCTGTTTGCGGGCCGCAAGGTCGGCATCGTGCTTTCGGGCGGCAATATCGATATGCGCCTGCTCTCCAACGTCATCCTGAGAGAGCTGTCGCGCGAGGGCCGCATCCTCTCTGTCGTCGTGGAAATCGAGGATCGCCCAGGCCTTCTGGCCAGGATCGCGGCCCTCGTCGGCGAGGCCGGTGGCAATATCCTCGAGGTCAGCCACAACCGCATGATCACCGACATGAGCGCCAAGCTTGCCGACCTCGGCATGACGATCGAGGCCCGCGATGCGGCCCATGCCGATGAGATCCGCAATACCCTCAAGGCTGCAGGCTTCGTAATCAGGACTTCGCCCCAGAACAACGGTCGCTGATCCACCATCGCTCCCAGGGGCCATCACCCTGCCCGCGCGCGCCGTGACGCTGGGCCCTGCCAGACACCATTCCGCCCGGTCCACAAGTTCTCTCCTGGCGCCGTCATAAAAATGTGATCTCGGCGGTTCAGGTTCCCTCCGACAATCGGGACGTCTGATCATGACGCGACTTTTTGCGATCGCGGTGCTGTTCATTGCCATCATCGGTGGCGCGCTCGCACTTCTGTGGCCACGCCAGCAGTCGGGCCTCGTGCTTTACAGCGCCGTCGACTATGGCCCGCAGGTCGCCGCTGCCTTCACCAGACGCACCGGCATCCCTGTCCATGTCATCGATCTGTCCACCGGCGCGCTCCTCGCCAAGGTCTCGGCCGAAGGACATCATCCGGCCTGGACGATGGCTTGGTTCGACGGCGACATGGCGGCCGCAGCCCTCGACGCGGCGGGTCTGGTGCAACGGCACAGCGTCCCCAGGCTCGCCTTCACGGCGCTGGGCCGCTCCCTCGTTCCCGCCGATGGCAGCTTTACGCCGACCGGGCTGACGCTGGCCGGTGCCTTCACCTATCACCCCGCACAGCTTTCGCCGGCACCCAAAAGCTGGCAGGAGCTGCTGCGTCCCGACCTTACACAGCAAGTGGGCATGAATAACCCGGCGATCTCGGGGCCGACCTATCCCATTCTGGCCGCCATGCTGGCCCAGGCCGGGGGCTGGCCCAAAGGCCAGGCCTTTGTCAAAACGCTCATCGCCACAGGGCTTCACGACTACACCAAGAACGCCAACACACTGGCGGCGCTGCGCAGCGGCGAGATTAAAGTCGCCCTCACCCAGTCCTCCGCCGCCTGGTTTGTCGCCGCCCGCGATCCCTCGCTGCGCGTGCAGATACCCGACCCGAGCTTCGCCCTTCCCAGCGTCATCGTGGCGGCAAAGGGACTATCGGCGCGCCAGGCCGATGCGGTGGCGCGCTTCATCCGCTTCGCCTCAAGTCCAAAAATTCAGAAGCTGCGCATGATGAAAGGCAATGCCGATGGCTATTACTGGCCTCTGATCAAGGGCATCAGGCCGCTACACCATCTGCCCAGCCTCTCCACACTGCACGTGGTTCATCTTGATCCCACACTCTGGGGCCCACGCGAAAGCCGTATTAACGCCTGGTTCAGCGCCCAGGTGATGAACAAGTGAAGACGCAAACACAAAATCGTCTCAAAGCCGGCTTCGGCCTCGCCTTCATTGGCCTTTTGCTCCTGCTCACGGTCTATCCGAGCCTTCGCTTCCTGCTCCTGCCCTTGCTGGGCGGGCGCACTCATCAAGGCATGTCAGAGCTGAATGCGGTGAGCCTGACTGCGCTCAGCAACAGTATCCGGCTCAGCCTGCTTGCCTCCGCCTTCGCCATTCTCTGCGGCATTCCCGCAGCCTGGATGATGGAGCGGCGCAGGTGGCGGCCGGCCAGAGTTCTCATGATCGGCCTGTGGCTGCTGTTCGTACTTCCGAGCTATCTCATGACTGCCGGCTGGCAGATCGTGTTCAGCCGCACCATGCTTGCCCATGGCGCTCTCGCCGCCGCATTTTACAGCCAGTTTGGCATCATCTTTCTGCTCGCTCTCAAGGGCCTGCCCTTCGCGGTTCTGGCCGCGCGCACCAGCTGGCGGGCCATCGGCGCCGAACTCGACGATGCCGCCCGTCTTTTGATTCGCAATCCCGTCTTTCGCCGCGTGACTCTGCTGCAATTGCTGCTGCCTGCAGCCACCGCAGCCTTTGCCGTGGTGTTTGTCGAAAGCATCCAGGAATTCGGAATTCCGGCGACACTCGGGGCACAGATCCATCTGCCCATCGTCACCTATGCCATCTATGAACGGCTCGCCACGACGCCCGTCGACTTCACCGGCGCCGCCTGGCTCAGCTGGCAGCTGGTGGGCCTTGCTCTGATCGCCGTTGCCGTCCAGCTTTATGCCGCCGCCCGTTTTGGTGGCGCCCTTGTCCATGGCCGGCGCCGTGCGCATCTGTGTCCGCCGCCCAGCCGCAGCGAGGCGAGCCTGGCCTGGACCGGGCTTGTTGCGCTCATCCTGCTCGGCCTTGCGGTCCCGCTGACCGCGCTGCTGCTCGCCGCCTTCAGCCCTCAGCCCACCGCCGAAAGCCTGCCCGTCGCCTGGAACAGCGTCCTTTATTCCGCCCTCTATGGCATCCTCGCGGCAAGCTTTGCCCTCGCCATCGCAGCTCCGGTGCTGCTGCGACAGCGCCGCGGCAAAGGCCGCTTCGGCCAACTGATCGGGGCCTTCTCACTCACCAACATGGCATTGCCCGGCATCGTCCTCGGCGCGGCCTATCTGATCGCGTTCAACAGCGGCTGGATCGCGCTCTATGGCACACCCTTCCTTCTCGTGCTGGCCTATGTCGCGGTCCAGCTGCCGATGCTCCTGCGCTTTCTGCAGGCGCCGATCGAACATCTCCATCGCAACCTCTCGGAAGCTGCACGTCTTCATGCCCTGCCGCTGGCAACAAGACTGCTTGACGTCGAAGGCCCGCTTCTGGCCCCGGCGCTGGGCTGGGGCTGGACCATGGCCTTCATCCAGGTGTTCTTTGAACTGCCGATTTCCGAATTGCTCTATCCGGCAGGACGGGCTCCGGTGGCAGTTGCCATCATGTGGCTCAACCAGAGCCTTGACTACACCGGCGAAGCCCGTCTGGCACTTGTCGCGATGCTGACCGTCCTTGTCGTCGCCGGTGGGGCAAGCGGCCTGCTTCGGGTTCTTGCCCGCGTCCCACTTGCCGGAGAACCGGCATGAGCCTGTTGCACGCCCACGAGCTGAGCAAAAGCTTTGGCCGCATCCCCGTCCTCAAGGATGTTTCCTTTGCCATGAAGGCCGGGGAGTTCGTGGTCCTGATCGGCGGCTCGGGCTCGGGCAAGACCACGCTGCTGCGTCTCATTGCAGGGCTTGAACGCGCCGACAGCGGCTGCCTCACTTTGCGTGAGGAGATCGTCGATGCGCCCAGGACCACCACCTTCATTCCCGCTGAGCGGCGCGGGCTTGGCATGGTGTTCCAGGATTACGCCCTGTGGCCGCATTTTACCTCGCTGCAGAATATCGAAGCGGCGGCGCGGGGTGCCGCACCCTTGCGGCGCAAACGGGCGCTCGAACTTCTCGAGCGCATGGGTCTTGAAGCGTTCATCAACAAACGCCCGCATGAGCTCTCGGGCGGACAACAGCAGCGGGTGGGGATCGCCCGCGCTCTCGCCGCCAATCCGGATCTGCTCCTGTGCGACGAAGCCCTCTCCAGCCTCGACAGCGACATCCGCGAACGCCTGCGGGTCGAGATTCGCGCCCTCGCCCACGAAGCCGGCACCGCCGTGCTCTTTGTCAGCCATGACCCGCTCGATGCCTGGCGGCTCGCCGACCGCATTGCCGTCCTCGAACATGGCGTTCTCACCCAGACCGCAACACCAGATACCCTGTATGCCGAGCCGGCCAGCGCTCGCGTGGCGCGCTTCACCGGTGCCACTGGCGGCTTTGCTGCGGCGGTGGAATGCAACGATGGCACCCACGGCGTGCGCATCAATGGCTGCTTTGTACCGGCCCGCATCCATGCCCTTTGTCCCGGGCAGACCGGCATCGTCTATGTGCGGCCGGAGGGCGTCAGTCTGTCCGGCGAAGGCATTGCCGCAGAACTGCAGTTCTGCGCCTTTGAGGCGGGTGCCTACCGCGCCTATTGGCGTATTGCCGGAAGCGATGCCAAACTCTGCTCGCGCGAAAAGGTCAAGCCCCCGCCACAGGCCCGGCTTGCCATCACCCGCGACCATGTCCTCGTTTTTCCCATTGACGGAGATGCTTTTTCATCATGACTGAGTGGTCGGTATTCATACCAACATTTCTCGCAGCCTCGGTGGAGTGGGTGGAAGCCTTCACCATCGTCCTTGCGGTCAGTCTCAGCATTGGCTGGCCGCGCGCCATGGGCGCTGCCGTCGCGGCGCTTGGCACACTTGCAGTGATGACCGTCGTCACCGGCGGTGTCCTCAGGCTCGGCGTCAGCATGGATGTGCTCGAGCTTGTGATCGGTGTGCTGCTGCTGCTCTTTGGCCTGCGCTGGCTCGCCAAGGCCATCGCCCGCAGCGCCGGCATCAAGGCGTTTCATGACGAGGACAAGGAGTTCGCGCAAACCCGCGAAGAACTCTCCCATGGCGACCGCCACGCCGCCTGGCTCATCGCCTTCAAGGGCGTGATGCTCGAAGGCCTTGAAGTCTGGCTCATCGTCGTCGCCCTCGGGGTAAAAAGCCAAACACCGTGGTCCGCAGTCGCAGGCGCCCTTGCCGCTCTCATGGTGGTCATCCTCGCCGGGGCCATGATCCGCGCGCCCTTGAGCCGGGTGCCGGAAAACGCCA